>CAZTTW010000081.1:0-10862 GCA_964616265.1 uncultured Myxococcales bacterium
CGCTCTCGCTGATTGCGGGTAGTGGTCACTACGAATCTGTCGTGAAAGCGTCGATGAATGCCGAGCGCAGCTTGTGGATTGCCACGGCAAACCTGAAGGAGCTGATGGTCGAGGATGAGCGGGCGAGGCCGGGACGCCGACGCACGGCCAATGGCAAAGGCGACTACGGCTCCGTGCTGCGAGTTTTCGAAGAGCAGGTCGAGCGCGGCGTGGAGATCCGCGTCTTGCACGCGTCGCCGCCGTCGCGGCCGTTCGTCGAAGAAATGCGTAAGCGCTCGGGCTTGCGCCAGGCGCGCCAGACGCGAAACGGAAGCTTCGTTCTCCGGATGTGTCCGCGCGTGCACTTCAAAGCAGTCGTCGTCGACGGGACCATGGTCTATCTCGGCAGCGCCAACTGGACCGGCGCCGGGCTCGGAGCAAAAGGCGAGGGCAAGCGCAATTTCGAAATGGGCTTCTGCAGCCGCGACGACTTGCTGCTGGACGAGGTGCAAGGCTACTACGACCACATCTGGCGAGGCGCCTCGTGTGCCTCCTGCAAGTTGCGCGCGACTTGTCCCAAGCCACTCGACGGCGGCTAGGCCTCTAGGCGCGCGCAGGTGGGCTGCGGCGGGTTTACAATGGACCGTCGTGCCGCCTTTGTTTCGTCTGGGGAAGTACGTGGTGGATGGGCTCCTTGGCCCGGGCGGCGTCACCGAGACCTACCTCGCGCACAGGACGGAGGAGGGCACTTCGACCGAGCCTGCTTCGGTCTTTGCTCTCAAGCTGCTGCGTCCCGATCGCATCGCGGAAGATCGACTCGTGCAGGCACGAAAGCGATTTCTCGCCGCTGCGCTTACGCTGCGCGATTTCCATCGTCCCGGCTTCGGCAAGGTGATCGACGTTTCCGAAGATCCGTTGGCGACCTTCCTGGTGAGCGAGTTTGCTCATGGGTACGACCTCGCCCGATTGGTCGAGAACCATCGGTCGAGCCAAGCCGATGTTTCTGGCGCCGTGGTCCCGACGGAGCTCGTCGGGCTTCTTGGCGCGCAGGTCGCGCACCTTCTTCACGTCGGCCACGGGGCCAAGCCCATGCTTTGCCATCTGGGGCTCGCTCCGCAGAATGTGATGGTCAGCGAATCCGGCGATGTGACTCTTCTCGATGCGGGCATCGCGGCTGGGTTGCGCGGCATCACGGAACAGCCGCCCGAGCGGTGGGCCTTCGTCGCGCCCGAGCTGCAGAACCTCGACGCCGGTGGCATCGTTCTCGACGAGCGGCACCGGATCGCTGCGGATTTGTACGCGCTAGGCGCCGTCTTGCATTTCCTGCTGACCGGAAATCCGCCTCCGTCTGCCGGCCAGCCGCTCGACCGAGATCTCGACGCTGCCGCGGGCGATTTGAGTGCGCCCTTGCGCTCTTTGCTGTCGCCCGAACCATACGAACGCCCCGAGTCGGCGCAACGGCTCGTGGAATGGTTGGGCGCAGGCGACAGCAAGGAGTGGCGGGAACGCATTGCTGCCAGCTTGCAATTCCAACACGCACCACAGCGCTTACCCGCTCGTGCAGCGGCGCCCGTCGTCGCCATGGTCGAACCCGGCGCTATCACTCTTCCGTCTCCTTCAAGCACGGCAAGTCCTCCTCGTCGGCGGCTCGCGCTTGCGGCCGGCGTTGCGCTGGCGTTCGTGCTTGCTGGCGCAGGACTGCTCGTGTTTGGACAAACACCGCGTGCTGGCAACGAGGCCGTCGTGCAAAAGAGTCCGCTCGAGTCGGCGCCCAGCCCGTCACCGAAAGGTCGGCAAGATCCTTCCAGGACGGAAGAAGAGCCGCAGGGAAAGCCGGGCACACTTCCGGATACGGTGCTGGCGCGAGTCGCAGGGCACTTGGTCGTGGAAACGGTTCCACCCGGCGCTATGGTTTTCGTGGATGGCGATCTCAAGGGGCAGACCTTCGCCGACATTTTCGTCGGACAAGGCAGCCACCGCATCGTCGCGATTGCGCCTGGTCACCGGATGTTCCGCGAAGTCGTCGATACCACCGCTGGCGCGATCATCCGACGCACGCTGGTTCCGGTCTTGTCGCCCACGCGCGGGAATGGCTTCGTCAACGTCGACTGCCACGGCATTGGCCGACTTCCCATCTTGCCCACCTTTCCCATCGTGGTCGACAACGAAGAAACCGGGATCCTGTGTCCGGCCAAGCTCATCCCCATGCCCGAAGGCAAACACCTCGTGGGTATTTTCGTGCCGGCGGAAGATCGTTGGGTCTTCGTCGAGACCACGGTCGAAATTGGATCGAAGCCCGCCGTGGCTCGTTTCGTCCAGTAGCGGCATGCAGACTATTCGACAGCGCCGAATTGCAGACTATTGCTCAGCCGGCCAAGGCTTGGGCTCGAAATCGGCGGAAAATGCCGGAGAAATGGTGCACGATTCTCTGGCGCACCGTTTGCATTTTCGCTTCGTCATTGTTAGCGGGTGTCCCGCCGACCATCATCCAAGGAGTTCGTCCATGAAGTCTGTTCTTTCCGCTCTTCTCCTCGGCGCCTTCGTCGTGGCCTCAGCACCGCAGGTCCGCGCGGCTTCGTCCGAAAAGACCCCAGCCGCCGCTGCGCAGGCCGCGCCCAAGGTCTTCTCAGCGCCGCAAAAAGAAGGAACCAAGGCGACCTGCCCGGTGACCGGCGAGCAATTTGCCATCGCCAAGGACACGCTGCACGCCGAGCACAAGGGCAAGCACGTCTACTTCTGCTGCCCCGGCTGCAAGAAGACCTTCGACAAAGATCCTGACAAGTACACGAAGTAATACGACTTCGACCGAGCGGACTACAAATCGAACACCAGCCCCGCGTACCACGTGCTGTCGCCGAGGTGCAGCCGGTTGCCGGTGCCGAGGCCGTCGAGCTGGGCCCAATCCCATTCGAAGAACAGCGAACCTGGCCCGGCGATTTCGCCGCGCTTGACCGATCCGAGACCGAGCCAGTGGAGGCCGAGCGAGACACCGCAGGCCGCGTGCCAGCCGGGCGTCAGTCCGGTGTGCGACGGGGCGCCGGTAGTGCTGGCGGTCCACGTGGCCAAATCGAAGCCAGCCTTGGCGTAGGGGACCAGTGCCGCCCGCCGCAGACCGGGGATGCCGTCGGCGCGGTAGACGACCGACAGCGCGATGGGAATGATGCGCAGGCTGGTCTCGTCGGCGCTGCGGGTTCCGTCGCTCAGGAAAGCCGATCCGGTGGCGCGAAAGTAGCCGGCGCGCAGGCCGACCCCCCACGAACCGAATCCATGGCCGAGGTAGCGTTCGAGCTCGGCCTCGGACATCACATGGTGGCCCGACGAGAAGGTGTCGGTGAAGGGATGCTCACGACCGCCGAATTCGCTGTCCACGTCGGGGCGATAGGGCGAAAAGCCAACCTCGAGGCCCCAATCGGGCGGTGTGATTTCCGCCGCCGTGCTTGGGTTGGCCGCCCAGTCGTTGCTCGACCGCTCGGGGTTGGCGGCCCAGTCGTCGCTGCTTGCGTGCGGCGGTGCGCTCCAGTCACCGGCCGTCGAAGGATAGTCCGGTGCTTGCGCTCGTGCTGACGTCGCCAGGGCGCACGCGAGCAAGACGGCACTTGCGTTCGGGCGACGTCGCCGTCGGCGGCGAGCTCGCCACGCGAGGATGGCTGCCCCGGTGGCCAGGCAAAGCCACGAGGGTGTGCCACCGGATCCCAAACCACATCCTGTCGCCGCGCCACCCGCTTGTTTGTATTTTTCGTAGAAACCGTCGGTCGGCTGGGGCGTGGCCACGGCAGGTGGCGAAAGCGGGCTCGTGCCGCCGCTCGAATCGATGGCCACGACGGCGACCGTATACGCCGTGCCGTTGACCAGCCCGCCGATGCGAACCGAGGTTTGCGTCGCAGGGATCTCGGCGGAGCAGAGCTGGCTAGAATCGGTCGGGCTGAGAACCGTCGAAGCACCGGCAGTGCCGAGCCCGCAGCTTTCATAGCCTTGGCTGGCTGGCGTCGTTGGACGCGGCAAACACAGAACTTGGTAACCGGCGACGAGCGAGGCGTTGGCGGGCGCCGTCCACTGCACGTTGATACCGGTGTTTCCCGGTGTCGCGGTGACCGCGGTGGGCGCGCCCACCGTCGCTGCCGTGACATCCAGCTCGATGGTGGGGGTGAAGTTGAGCGCCACGCCATCTTGGGTGAGAACCGCCCACAGGTTGGTCGTGCCTGCCGCCAGACCGCTGCAACTCACGGCCGCAGCGCTCGCCGCGCTTTGGTAGACGAGCGCGCTGTTAAAACTGGGCGGCGCCGGCGTTTGCGTCGTCGAGAACGTGACTTTGCCGAGCGACGTGCAAGCGGCAGACGCGTCGGAGCAGCTTGTGCCGAGCAAGAACTCGACGCCGATGACCGACGAACCGATATCGCTTTGGCCGGACGTTGTAAGCTGGAGCAGCGGGGCGAGCGTGACCGGGCAAGCGCACCGGTGCGGCCCGAAGTAGCCAAGCACGCTGCCGGTGCCGACCTGATTCCAAGTCGTTCCGTTCAATTGGTAGAGGCTGAGCGTGAAATCGCTGGCGGTCATGGGAACCGGCCCGGCAAGTGCCGCCGTTCCGAAAAGGCCGACCAGGAACGCCACTAGGGCGGCCACCGCGCGCGGCGCTCGCCGCGGTGGGGTCGGAAGGAGCCATCGTTGGTATTGGGGTCGCACAATGCTCGCCATCGTACACCTGCACCGTCGGTTTTATGCAGTACACTTCGAGGAAGAAACGGCCAGAAAACGAGACGAGGAAAGTCATGAACTACTCACCGCAAGAAGCAGCGGTTTCGCAGGATACTTCGGGCATTATTGTGCGGGCTGTTAGCGAATACAGAGCCGATCAGTCCGATTTATCTGCGACCGGCGACGAGAAATACGTGTTCGCGTACCACATCGAAATCGAAAACCAGGGGGAGCGGTCGGTTCAGCTTTTGTCGCGTCATTGGTGGATCACGGACGCGCACCAAGCCGTGCGGGAAGTGACCGGCGGGGGCGTGGTTGGTCAGCGTCCCGTCATCGAGCCGGGGCAGGTGTTTCGGTACACCAGCTGGTGCGTGCTGCCGACAGCGTCGGGTCTCATGCGCGGGACCTACTCCATGCTGACGGTGGAAGGGGAGATGCTGGAAGTGCAGATTCCTTGCTTTAGCCTCGCCACGCCGCACGCCCTCAACTGACCGCGCAGCCGGGACTGCGGACCGGGCCTCTTCACCAGGCAACAACTTCGCGGCCTGATCCGATACACTGGCATGGTGCAGTTGGTGATCGCTGAAAAGCCGTCTGTCGCGCGCGATTTGGCGCGCGTGCTCGGCGTACGTCCGTCGGGCAAAGGTTCTTTCGAAGGCACGGACCGGGTGATCACCTGGTGCATCGGCCACCTGGTCGAGCTGGACGAGCCGGCGAGTTACGACGGCCGCTGGAAGGCGTGGCGCATGGACACGCTGCCCATGGTGCCCGCGGAATTCAAGTTGCGGGCCGTGCCCTCGACCCGCGATCAGTTGCGCGAAGTGTGCGAGCTCTTGCGCGACAAACGCTTTTCCGAAGTCATCAACGCCTGCGACGCCGGTCGTGAAGGCGAGTTGATTTTCCGCTACGTCTACCAGTTGGCGGGAAGCCGGATCCCTATCCGCAGGCTGTGGATTTCCTCGCTCACCGACGAAGCCATTCACAAGGGGTTTGCGGCTTTGCGGCCCGGCCGCGAGCTGGAGGCCTTGGCCGACGCGGCTCGCTGCCGGTCGGAAGCCGACTGGCTGGTGGGGCTGAACGCGACCCGCGCGGTGACCATTCGCCATCGTCGGGGCGACAACTCGACGCTTTTCTCCATCGGGCGGGTGCAGACGCCCACGCTGGGCATTCTGGTCGATCGGGAAAAACAGATCCGAGCCTTCGTGCCCAAGGACTACTGGCTGCTCAAGGGCGAATTCCGCACGGCCGCGGGCGGCACCTTCGGCGCCACCTTCAACGTCGGCAAGATCAGTCGCTTTGCTTCGGCCGATCTCGTCGAGTCGGTACAGGCGCGCGCCCGTGCGCACGGCGCGGCCGAGGATGCCTGTGGGCCGGTCGTCGAGAGCCTCAAGCAGACGAAGACTCGCGAGCCGCCGCCGCTCCTCTTCGATCTGACGTCGCTCCAGCGCACGGCGAACAAGCGCTTCGGGCTTTCCGCCAAGGCCACGCTCGAAGCGGCTCAGGCGCTCTACGAGCGCCACAAGATTCTCACCTATCCACGCACCGACTCGCGGCATTTGTCGACGGACATGCTCAAGGAAATGGAGCGCATCGTCGGCGGCGTCGAAAAGATCGCCGAGTACGCGCCGTTCGCGCGGGTCTTGCTGGACAACCCAGCACGGCCCGGCAAGCGCGTGTTCGACGACAGCAAGATCTCCGACCACCACGCCATCATCCCGACAGGAAAGACGGTCGACCCGAAAGCGCTCGGACGGGACGAACAGCGCATCTTCGATTTGGTCGTGCGCCGCTTTCTGGGTGCGTTCTATCCCGACGCCGAGTTTGCCCAAACCGAGGCGGTCGTGCGGGTGGGTACGAGCTCCGGCGAAGTTGCGGGTCTTGCCGCTCTTGCCACCGACGATGGAGATGCGCTGACCACGTTGCCGCCCCCACCGGATCGCTTTGTCGCCCGAGGCCGGGTGCGCACGGTGGCGGGCTGGCAGGAAGTTGCAGGTTTCGGTGACGATGCCGACGACAAGAGTGACAAGCCCGGCAAGGGTGGCAAGAAACGGAAGGACGACGAGGATGACGACGCGACAATGGCGTTGCCGCCGTTCGCTGAGGGAGATCGTCTTTCGGGCGAATTCTCGACCGTAGCCAGGAAGACGAAGCCTCCGTCGCGCCACACCGAAGGCACGCTGCTATCGGCGATGGAGAACGCGGGCCGGCTGGTCGAGGACGAGGAACTGCGCGCCGCCATGAAAGACAGCGGCCTCGGCACGCCCGCCACCCGCGCCGCCATCATCGAGACGTTGCTCAAACGTGCCTTCGTCGTGCGCGAGGGCAAACATCTTGTACCGACACCCATGGGGATCGGCCTTATCGAGGCGCTGCCGGTGCAGGGATTGGCGTCCCCCGAGCTGACCGGGCAATGGGAAGCTCGCCTGGCGCGTATCGCTCGCCGTGAAGAAGAGCGCGCGCGGTTCATGGGTGATATTGCCAGCTACGTGCAGGACCTGGTCGATGCCATTCGCAAGGCGGCGCCCATGGTTGAGGTGCCGGTGCTGGCGCAGACGCCACCGGCAGGCAAAGGCGGTCGCGGGCCTCGCCGGGGAGCGACCAGAACCGGCGCCGACAAGCCGGCCGCGAAGAAACGCAAGACCAACGAGGTCGTCGCATCGGCCGCCGCTCCGGCGTCTTCGGTGCGGCCAAAGCCCGGCCCTGCTCCAGAGGGCATCGCCGACCTCGTGTGCCCGGCGTGTCGCCAGGGCCAGATCATCACCGGCAAGCGCGGCTGGGGCTGCAGTCGCTGGCGAGAAGGTTGCAAGTTCGTCGTCTGGTTCGAGGAAGCAGGCAAGCGGCGCAGCGTCGACGACCTTCGCACCCTGGTGACGGCCGGCTAGCCCGATTGAAAGGGATCGTTACTTTCGAGTGCTTCGATGTTGGGCATGGAAGCCAGCACGGCCAGGAACGCGCGGTGGTCGCGGTGCTGATCGCAGTGATGGATGCGCATTTCCCGCAGCTCGGTAGAGCGATCCCTTTCCTGGTCGATGGCAGTGTGGCCGTGAGCTTCGTCGAGTGCCCTCAGAATCAGTACGCGCGTCTTGCCCTTGGCGGGTCGGTACACGACGATCGTCGCGGTCTTCGAGCAGAATCCCGTCAGCCATACCTCGGCTTGGCGAAACGCGATCAAGACCACGAGCACCCCTAGGGAGAGCGCCAGGCCCGCCGTCGCGTAGCCGGCGCCACACGCGATGCCAATGGCCGAGACCGTCCAGATGGTCGCTGCCGTCGTAAGCCCGGTGATTTGACGTTGGTCGCGCAGGATCGAACCCGCGCCGAGGAAGCCGACCCCGGTCACAATCTGCGCGGCGATGCGCGCCGGTTCTCGGCCACCCAGCGCAGTCGACATGGAAACGACGGTGAAGATGGCGGAGCCAACGCAGATGAGGATCTGTGTCCGCAACCCCGCAGGCTTGTGGCCGCGCTCGCGTTCGGATCCGACGATGGCGCCGCATACGAGCGCCATCAGAATCGAGATGCCTTCGCACCAGGGCGACGGGACTACTCGATGCAGGTCGCCGAGAGCCACTTGGAAGAAGTCCACCCCTCAACGTTAAGGACAGCGCGCGCCTCAATCAAGAAAAGTCGTATTGCCGAGGCGGTGTATACTTTCGCCGTTTTCGAAATACCGGCTCACGATGCGACATACGCCCGCAACTTTCTTGTCCTTGCTCGTACTTCTTCAGCCCACGGCTCAGGCGAGCGATGTGGCTCGAGCGCATGGGCTCACCTTCGTGGTGGCTGGCGCCGCCGCATCCGGCAATTTGCCGACGGTGAGCGATCTTCTAGACCGAGCTCGGGAAATCCGCTTCGAGCTTGGCACCAGCAACCTGGTTGAGTCCGCGCTTCCGTTTCTCGACCTGCTCGCAGAGGCGCTTTCGCGCGAGTCGAACGTGTCGCTGGAGATCATCAGCCATACGCCGGCCAGCGGCGATGCAAAAAAGGATCTGATCCTGTCTCGTCGGCGAGCGGAGGCGGTGAAACAGCGGCTGGTCGGCCAGGGCGTCGCCAGCGATCGATTGCTGGCCGTTGGTCGAGGCTCGGAGGATCCGATTGCGCCGAACATCACACGCACCGGTCGTTCCCGCAACGATCGCGTCGAGTTGCACCGATCGGGCTCGCGCGCGAATCCTTGAGCTTTCGCAGGCGCGCGCCGGGACGGACGGCACGCAATTTTCCGACAAGCTCCTATCTATCCCTTGCTTTGCAGGACCTTCAGCAGTCGGTCGCTGCGTGGTCCGGTGCTTTCGGCTTGCAACGCTCGACTGCCACCCTCTTCGATTTCCAAGGTGAGGTGAAGCGTGTCGTCGGGAAGCCAGCTCGGAAAGCGATCGGCCCACTCGATGGCGGTCACGGCGCGGTCGTAAGCCTCCTCGATGCCGAGCTCGGGCAACTCCGCGGGACTGCGTATGCGATAGAAGTCGACGTGCACGAAGTCGATGCGACCCGGGTGCTCGTTGACGAGGGCAAAGGTCGGGCTGGCGACGTGGCGCTCCGCCGGGACACCGAGGCCTTCGGCCAGGCCTTGGACGAAGGTGGTTTTGCCGGCGCCGAGCGGACCATCGAGCGCGATGACGTCGCCGATCTCCGCTACGCGACCGATGCGAGCCGCTAGCCGTTGCGTGGCGCTGGCACTTTCCAGTCGCAGGGAGACTTGCTGGGAGGACGGAGCTGTCATTGTTTCTTCATGAGCTGGCGGTAAAGAAGTAGATGCCGAACAGCGAGGTCGGGTTTGCCTGACTGTTCGAGCAATCGCGCCAGATTGTAGTGGGCATCCGGGTTCCGTGCGTCGCTTTGAATAGCCTGTCGATAGGCGACGATAGCGTCGGCCGTGGCGCCGAGATCTTCGAGCGCGACACCGGCGTTGAACGCAGCGGTGGCGTCGGTGGGCCGAATGGAAAGCGCGGCTCGGTAATGGACGAGCGCCGCATAGACATCGCCCGACTCGTGCAGCATGCGCCCCAGATTGACGTGGGCTTCGCAGAACTGCGGCTCGCGTTCGATAACGCTCCGATAGAGTTTCTTCGCGTCCTCGGGAGCGCTGTCTTCGATAACGCAAGCCCTCGCGTAGGTGTCTTGGACGGAAAGGGTGGGCGTCGCGGATGGCTCCTCCTCTGGCTTCTTGGGTGACAAGGGAACGATGGTGGCGCCTCCCTGGTCGATCGCTGGCGCCCCAAAATCGAAAAGCGTCTGTCCCGATGTTGCATGCCACCGCGCTCCGCCATGGTCGACCACAACGCTTTCGCCTTCACCCGCCAAGCGCACATCCCTGACGGATGTGCCAGCCGGCAACTTTTCGACAAGGGCGCGCAACGCAAAGTGAATTCGGCGAGCAGGAATTCGTTGCGACACCAAACCTTCGGCCCGACGGAGGAAGACCAAGTCCTGAAACGACAGGCGGAGCTGTCCTGCCTCGTTCCGGGACGGAACAATAATTCCTGAGCGGAAGTACGATCGCAGGCGCGCGATGCTGATCCCAAGAACCGCACTCACCTCACGGACCGAATACATTTGCGGCGACTATACACCGGGACTCGTACCTTCGTAGCTGTGTGCCAATGTGTGTTCGCGAAAGCAAAATTGCGTTTTTTCCACTGTTCGCTGTTGAAAGACGAGCCCTCCTAGAAAGATAATGACGTCCTAGCGGGAACCATGAGCAACGAATCCTTTCCATTGTCCAAGCGTCTCCGAAAAACCCAAGAGCAGGTCGCCTTTCCGGAGGGCTCCAAGACCGCTCTTATACTGACTCGCCTCATCGACGAAGTGGCGGCGCCACTCGACGAGTCCAACGGGCTTTGCCAAAAGCTGCTCGATGGCTCCGGAAGCAAGCTGTCGCAAGACTTGCGCAAGTCCATCGAAACGCTTGCCGCAAACTCGGCGCTGGCGTCGCGGCGCCTGCGCGACTACGTCGATTTGCTGCGGCTCGAAGGCGGCGACTTGGCGCTGCGGCCCAAGACGTTCAATCTCGAGGACGCCATTGCACTGGTGGCCAAGAATCAAAAGGCGGCTGCGCGGGCCAAGGGACTTGGGCTGGTCGTGGATCCGCCGGTTCGTCCGCTGCCGACCGTGCTCGCGGATCCCGCCCGTCTTGGCCAAGTGCTTTCGGATCTGGTGGCGAACGCCATCAAATTCACCGAGCGTGGGCAGGT
>CAZTTW010000082.1:0-5493 GCA_964616265.1 uncultured Myxococcales bacterium
TGCCGGCATATGATGAAAAAATGCGTTCTTTAGGTCTATCGGAGAATTTCCCATGCATCACCTAAAATATGTCGTTCCTGGGATGAAGCTGATTCCGCAGTCCAAGACGAATGCGTGCTGGTTCGCCTCGGCTCAAATGGTCGTTCAGTGGCGGAATCGCAGAGGCCGATTTTGCATCTTGCCGTCTCCTGCGCAGGTGCCGAGCATCCACCTTTGGGAAGTCCATAATCAGACGATCACCAATCCGCAAGTAATTCAGCTGGCCAAGAGCATCGGACTCAAGACCGTCTTTCCGGCCTCCTTCTCGTTAGCCGGAATCGAGGAGCTGCTCCGCAAGCACGGCCCGCTCTGGACCAACGGCGTAAGCCACATCGTCGTCATCGCAGGCGTGGACCAGGCCGCGGAAAAGTCTTGGTCTACGACCCGTGGCCGGTTGGTCACGGGCACGTGCAGTGGAGGTCCTACAAGCAGTGGTACATCATGGGCAAGAAGGTCGATTCACAGTACACCAGCGCGGGCGTAAGCGCGGTGTTTCTGAGTGCCCCGTAGCTAGGGACCGGTATGACTTGTCGATACCACACGCCCTAGCAATTGCCTCGTTTCTCTCCCTGGTCGTGTTCGGAATCGGCGCCTCCCGTGGGGCCGATAAGAGCAAGTCTGACGGAATCTCGAAGCAAGGAGCGTCAGCAAAGATGGATGTGATCGAGATAATTCCGGGCCGATCAATTGGTGCCGTGGCGTTAGGTGCCTCAACAGAATCGCTTCCCAAGGGCGCTACCGTGGGAGAGCTCGACGGTAGCTACATGGGAATCAGCTTCACTCACAAGGGAGGCAAGATCGACGACGTCTGGATCGACGATCTCCGAAGGATGCGCCACCCCGTCCAGTGGGCCGGCAAGGAGGTTCCGCGCCATGCCAAACTGAAGGCGTTGAAAGAACTCTTCGGCCCGTGCCAAATGGTTCCGGGGCTCAAAGGCGGTATGGCCTTCAAGTGCGACAGCGGCCTCACGCTTGGTTGTGACTTCCATGGCACAGGAAGCTTCGTGCAGATCCGGATCCTGCCCAATTGGGGCGGTTGAGGCTCAGTCTTCTTTAGGCAGCACGTCTCTTGCTGTTGGCGTGTTGATTCAAAGTTGGTTTGTACAATCTCAAATGGTCGTCGTGGGCCGACGAAGGCGTGCCCCCCGAACGCTCCTCGTCCGTCAATAGCGCCGTGGAATCTTCTCCATTGCCATCCGCCCCGGCTGAGAGGCCAAAGGGACCTCCGGAAGGCCCAATAGACAAAAGCCCTGGCGGGTTTCAACCAGCCAGGGCTTGAGAAGCGGCTAGATGCCGATTACGGCGTCGGGAAGTTGCCGCTCATGAGCAGCAAGGTGAGGAACCCGACCGTGGACGGGAAGTAGGTGTGGTTGAAGTCACCGTAGTCCTCGATGTCGAGTATGGCGCGGAAGGCGCGATCCCGGAAGGTGTTACCCGAGTCTCCGCCGACAGCCATGCCGTCAACGCCCATGGGGCCGATGAACGAGCCCTGGCAATTTACCGACGAGCCTGCGGTGTCGACAGTGCCGGAAGACTTGAGCCAGCCCGCCTTCATGAGGTCGATCGTGGAGCCGTTGTCGTAAATCTTACCGAAGAACGAGACGATCGAGCTGAGGGAGGCCTTTCCATCGCTGGCACCCGTGCACACGTCCAAGCCAACGCGCCACGGAACGCGAGCGGCATCGTAGCCGTAGACCGGGTCGTTGCCATTGTTGCCGAGGCCGCTGGTGACTGCGGCATTCACGGAATTGGCGGACTTTGGTGCGCCGCTGGAAGGATCGGCCCAATCCGTGGCGAGACCAGCCGTACTGGCGCTGATGTTGGAATTGACCACTCCGTAGGTCTTCGTGATCATCGCCGAGAGATCAGTCGAAAACTTCCGATAGGCGGCCGGCGCAAAGTACGACGGATTGAACACCCCGGAATAGCTGCTGCCACCCTGGATCACGTTGTTAGCAACGTCCTTCGACGCAAAAGCCGAGGCCATGGTATCGGCGGCAGACTTGTAGGTAGCTCCCCACTGGGCAGCAGCGATGTACAAGGCATAGATGATGTCCTCATCGCCGTCGGTGGCGGATCCATTTTGCCCCGCCTGCCAGGTCATGAGGCCACCGCTGAGCTGGGTTTGGACATAAGTCCACATCTTGTCGAAGCTATCCTTGTCGCCCATCGCCGCAGTGATGAGCATGCCGTAGCCCATGGACTCACTGGTGGTCGTGCCGTTGTTTTGCTCGGGACAGATGACCTTCAGGCCGCCACCAGCGGATTGAACGAAGTGCTTCGTCCAGCGGGCGTAGATCTGCGAGATCGCGTTGTTGTACTTGTCGGCGTTGGTGGCGATGGCGCACGAACCACCCGACGGGGGCTTGTTCTGCGGGAAGGCCTTCGCGGGGCTGCCCGAGGATTGGAAGGCGGGCTTCGTCGGACAATCACCCGTGAAGAACGAGATGTCGTCGATCCAGAAGTCGAAGGGCGTGGTCTTGTTGATCGCGGTGTACGCTCCCTTGGCCGGATATGTGGAAACCGTCCAGTCGTTCGCCTGGTTGAACTGGAATTGAACCTTCAGCATGTTCGCGGCAATGGTATCGCGCTGGGTATTGCTGAGGTTGCTCGGCAACGATAGCGGATAGAGATCGCGATCGAAGCAGAACGTGATGTCAGTCCATTGGCTGCTGCTGAGAGCATAGTCCTCTTGCAGATACCGCCCGACGTGCTGGTAGCAGGGCAACGCAGCTTTGTTGGCTGTCGAAGTGCCGTCCGTGCACGTACCGCCCGAGCTCGTCCCCTCGGTCCACGGCGTCGAGATGTTGAAACGCACCGGCGAGTTCGCGGGGTGGCTCGCGCCGACTTTCGCGCGGAACTTGATGCCCGTGTAATTCTTGGTGTTGGGGTAGACCTTGAGAGGCATGTCCTTGGCGGCGCCGGCCAAGTTGGTGATTCCGATGCCGACGTAGGAGGCCCAGTTGCTGCCCGTGGTGTGCAGCGCGTACTTGTGACAAGCGGTGCTGTCGCCGGTCGCCTCGACCTTCATGGTTTGGGTCGCGCTGCCGGTATCGTGGAACATTTCCCACGCACCAGTTACTCCGGTGCCCGGCAGGATGGCCGGATCGCCGCCATCTTCGAAGTCCGAAATCGTGTCCGCGGTCGAACAGCCATTCGAGCCCGATGCACCGCCGGGGCTCGAGCCGCCAGCACCCGAGCCACCAGCACTCGAGCCGCCAGCGGAGGTGCCGCCGGGGGCCGAACCGCCAGTGCCGCTGCTGCCGCCCGCACCCGAGCCGCCGTTGCCGCTTCCGCCAGAGCCGCCCTTGTTACTACCGCCGGCACCCGAACCGCCAGCACCGCTACCGGCCGAGCCACCCGAGCTCGAACCGCCGGAGTTGTTACCTCCGCTTCCCCCCTTGGCGCTCGAGCCGCCCGAGCCCGAGCCGCCGCTGCTCGAGCCGCCCGAGCCGCTGCCGCCCGCGCTTGAGCCACCTTTGCCCGAACCGCTGCTGCCGCCCGACTGGGCGCAGCCGAAAAATGGCGTCGTGAGTATCAATCCTAGGGTCAATGGCAGAAATAGAGAGCGTGGTTTGCGGTGCATTCGAGTTTCTCCTTCCGGCTAACAGGCCGGAGCTTGCGCAAAAAAGCCCCTTGGGTGAATGGCCCTAGGGTCCCCGTGGCTTGCAAAATCGACGGAACGATAACAATTGGTCCTGCTCAAAAGAGAAGCGAAAAAGCAGAAGGCGGCGCGCGAGCGCTGCGCTGGAGTGCGATGAAGCACGGCCACGCTACTCTCTGGACTCATGACGCCGCTCGATGGCTGGCTGGCCAAATCACGGCGAGCGCCGAGCAGGGCGAGAGAGGCGACCGACGGTGATTCATGCATATCTCTGGCGTGGTTGAGGCGAGCAGAGCCCGCGGGAGGCGACAGATGAGGAATTTGCGTACCTCTCTATACACCTCATCCATCCCACGTGGGAAGGACGGACCGCGGTGACGCGATGTCCTTGAATGCTCGTGCTCTTGGCCGCGGCAGAGGTCGGCGCGGAATCGGTAGACGAAAGATGCAGGACTACTTGATCTGGTCGGGCGGAGCTTGGCCGGCACAGCCGAACAGAACCTGGACCGTGCTGGCCAGGGCGAGGAGGGCGCTGGCAAGATCTGCCGCCGGGGTGGCTGCGTACGTCACTCAGCTGCGCTTGCGGGTGGCACGCTTGGGCTTGGCGGGCGCCGCAGGAATGGCCTTGCGTCCCGAGCGGTAGGAGGCGAGCGCGACGTCGAGCTGGCGACGAATGAATTCCGCACGGGAAATACCCTGGCCACGGGCCACGCGGGTAAGCAACTTGTTAACCGCAGGATCGAGTGCAATGACCGTAGCGACCATCGTTGAGAGTGCCATGCGGGTAACATTACCATAGTCGAAGGATCACCCGACCATGCAATTACGCCCGCAGCCAAGGCACGGACGCGACGCCGCCCGCGCCCCCGTTCACTCGAACTCCTCCGGCTAGCCCACGTACGCCAGCCATTCAGGCTTGGGCTCGCCCGGACCTTTGACGACGGCAGTGTAGGCGGTCTGCAGCTTGCGGGTCACCGGGCCTGGCTGGCCCGATCCGATGGTGCGGCCGTCGATCTCGCGCACCGGCGTAACCTCGCAGGCTGTGCCGGTGAAGAAGACCTCGGACACTTGGTAGAGGAAGTCGCGGGTGAACGACTGCTCGACCACTTCCAGGCTAGCTTCTTTGGCCAACGTGATGACGGCATCGCGGGTGATGCCTTCGAGAATCGGCATATCCAGCGGCGGCGTGTAAATCCGGCCTTTGTGGACAGCGAAAATGTTTTCGCCCGTACCCTCGGCCACGCGACCGTCGGAGTCGAGCATGATGGCCTCGTCGTAGCCGTGTCGCTGCGCCTCGCGCTTGGCAAGCACCGAGTTGACGTACTGGCCGGAGATCTTGGCCTTGCTCATGGTGTGGTTCACGTGGCCGCGCACGAACGTGGACACGTGGGCGCGGATCCCTTTGGTGTGAGCTTCCTCGCCAAGATACGCTCCCCAGGGAAACGCGATAATGGCCGTTTCGATGGGCGCATCTTTCGAACCGAGCCCGAGCGAGCCGGCGCCCGCATAGACGAGCGGTCGCAGGTACGCCTCGGACAATTTGTTGGCGCGCAAAACTTCGAGGCAAGCCGCCTCGACCTGCTCGACGGACAGCGGAACTTGGTTTCCGCAAACCTTCATCGAGCCGAACAGGCGATCGATGTGCTCGCGCAGGCGGAACACGGCGCTGCGACCGTCGGCGCGCTTGTAGCAGCGGATGCCCTCGAACGCCGCCACGCCGTAGTGCAGGGTGAAGGTGGAGATATGGGTAGTCGCCTGGGCGAACGGGATCAATTTCCCGTTCATCCATGCGAAATCGGACTGGATCATGATGCTCCTTTGAGACGTCGGATTTCTTCTTCGATGTCGGA
>CAZTTW010000082.1:5593-10765 GCA_964616265.1 uncultured Myxococcales bacterium
TCGGACTGGATCATGATGCTCCTTTGAGACGTCGGATTTCTTCTTCGATGTCGGAGAGGCCCGGGCTCATGCGCAGGACCTCCTCGAAAATTTGGATAGCTTCGTCGGGCTTGCCGGTTTCGGCGTAGAAACGGCCGAGCGACACGCGCGACCACGGGTTCTTCGGATCCGCTTCTGCGGCACGCAAGAGCTGGCCGAGACCCGCGGCGACGGCGCGCGCGTCGGCGGGCGCTTGCCGGTAAATGGCCCAGCCGAGGGCGCTGCGATAACTGGCCTGGCTCGGCATCAAGACGGTTGCCTGGCGGAACGCTTCGGCGGCGTCGCGGTAGCGGCGCGCGCGCAAGTGGGCGACGCCTTGGAAGTAGATCCGTTCGGCCACGACTTGCGGAGACTCTGCGGCGGCCTCGCCACTCGAGATCTTCGGCGGCCGGGCCTGGTCGAGCTGGCTCGTGTACCGACGTCGGGCGGTCGGCTCGGAAAGCACGGCGTGCGCTTCTTCCAGACGCTCGAAAATCCGCTCGGCCACCACCCGAACGCCTTCATCGCGCAAACGGAAATGGTCGGGGTGGAAATCCTTGGCGCGCACCTCGAAGGCGGTGTCGATTTCGGCCTGCGTCGCCTCGCGGTCCAGCACCAGGACCTCGAAATGTGTCTGGTGGAGCATGGCTTCGTAGATGGTCTGCAGATCCTCGTGCGTGCGGCCGCCGGCGGCCAACTGCGGCTGCGAGTCCACGAGTGGATGGGTCTCCTCCACTTTGCTGGCTGGCTGCCGCGACGGAATGATCATGCCGGCCTCGGACATCGCCACCAGCAGCAAGCGAGCGCGGTCGATGGGAATCATCGTGGTTGCGAGCGCCGCCTCGTATTTCACGGTCCCGTCCAGGCTGTCGATGAAGCGCTGTTCGTTGGGATCGGCCGTGATGTCTTGCAGCCGCTGCCGTCGGTCGCGCGACGGCATGAGGTGCTGCCCGGTGTAGGGCTCGAGCACCAAATGCATGCGTTCGGCGTCGTACGATCGACGAATGCCCTCCAAGATGAGCGCGGCCGGCGAGCGTTCGAGACGAACCGGCTGGTCGTGGGCGGGCTGCCCCTTCTTGAATGCGAAGCGGCCGTCGCGCCACGAAAACACTTCGAGGAGCTTGGCCTCCATTTGCGCGACCAAGGCGCGCGACAAGTTGTACGGCGAAATCGCTCCCATCTCGACGAGCAGCTCACCCTGCATTTTCTTGCTGGCCTTCATCTGGCGCAGCGATTCGGCAAGCGTCTCGGCAGAGATCGTCCGCTGCTGCAGAAGAATCTGGCCCAGGCATTCGCTGGGATCGTTCGAACGCGCGGCGACCGGATAGCCGTTTTGGACGTAGACGACCTTCTTGATCCTCTGGCCCGTCTTCTTGTCGACCTTGTCGCTGGTGAGCACCAGAGCACCGCTCATTCGACCGGCATAGATCCGCTGCAGCACGTGGGCGAACGGCTGGCTCGCGAGCGATCCGTGCAAGACCGTGTCGCCGGTGCCGACCGACTTGGCCTCGTCTTCGACCGAGCGGCGCTCGCGTTTTTGATCCGCGTCGACGCCGCCAGGGTAGTTGGGCACGACGGGCTCTGCCGTAATTTCTTTGGGCGGAATGATTTCCAGCAGCAAGGCCAAGAGGCGGGACACATCGAGCGGCGTCGACAGATACTCCGCCGGGGCGAAGCGTCGGCGCGCCTCCGAGGCATGACTCGCGCCCCGGTGCGTGCTGGCCACGAAGAAAATCGGCGCATGCTCGGTCTCGGCGGTTCGCCTTATCGACTCGGCCAAAGCGAATCCCGTACCATCGGGAAGGGCGGTGTCGATGACGACGGCGTCAGGCGCCTGGATCGTCATGCTGCGCTTTGCCCAACCGATTTCGGTCTCGGCGGCAAGCGCGTAGTGCGCCTCGGAGAGGGTATCCCCGATGCGACGCTGCAATTCGGGGTCACTTTCGACCACGAGTACGTAGGGCGACATGGGCGAAAGATTGTATACCCCATTCGTTCCGAAAAGATGCCCGACGAGCACTTTGACGTACAATGCCCTTACTCGAAGGAGTTCCTCCGTGAATAGTCGTTCTTCCAATGCCATCGCCTGTTTGATCCTCGCCGCCGGCAAAGGCACGCGGATGCGTTCCGCCAAAGCCAAGGTGCTTCACACCCTGCTGGGCGCGCCGATGGTCGCCTATCCCGTCGATCGCGCGCGCGAGCTCGGCGCATCGCCCGTGGTCGCCGTGCTCGGCCATCAAATCGACGAGGTGACGCGCGCTCTGCAGGAACGCTTTGGCGCGGACGCCGTGATCGTCGTCGAGCAACGAGAGCAGAAAGGCACCGGAGATGCGGTTCGACTTGGGCTGGGGCAGCTTTCCGCCTTCGAGGGCTTCGTGCTCATTCTATACGGCGATACGCCCTTGCTGCGCTCCGAGACCCTCGAGGCCTTGGTGGCTGAGGCGAAGAAGACCGGTGGGCTGGCCGTGCTGACGTCCAGGGTCGGCGACCCGACGGGCTACGGCCGTATCGTGCGAGACGCTAGCGGAAAGATCGTCGCGGTGGTCGAAGAGAAAGACGCGACGCCGGCCGAGCGGCGCATTGCCGAGGTCAACGCCGGCATCTACGTTGCGACGGCGGAGTTCCTCCGCAACGCAACGGCCGAGCTATCGCCGAGAAATGCGCAGGGCGAGTATTACCTGACGGATATCGTTGCACAGGCAGCGACCGGCATCGGCGTAACGTCGGTGGACGTGCCCGCTGAAGAAACGTCGGGCGTCAACGACCGCGAGCAGCTGGTCGCTGCAGAAAAGGTCCTCGCCGAGCGCATCGTGCGCGGACACCTGCAGTACGCTACCTTCCGCGCGCCAAGCGAAGTCGTGGTCGAGCCGACGGTGACGATCGAACCGGATGCGGAAATCGGTCGCAACGTTGTGCTGCGCGGAAAAACGCACATCGGCGAAGGCGCGCGCATCGACGAGGGCGTGATCCTAACCAACACCATCGTGGGCAAGGGCGCACACGTTCTACCCTACTGCGTGGCTACCGACGCGACCATCGGCGAAAGCAACAAGGTCGGGCCATTTGCACATTTGCGCCCCGGGACCGTGCTGGAAGCCGACGTGCACGTCGGCAATTTCGTCGAGACGAAGAAGACGCGCCTAGGCCGCGGCAGCAAGGCCAACCATCTGACGTACCTCGGGGATTCGATCGTCGGAGAGAAAGTCAACGTGGGCGCTGGTACGATTACGTGCAATTACAATGGCTATGAAAAGAGCCAAACCATCATCGAGGATGGCGCGTTCATCGGCTCGGATACGCAATTGGTAGCACCGGTGCGCGTGGGTAAGCGAGCGGTGGTGGCAGCGGGCGCGACCGTTACGGAAGACGTGCGTGAGGGCGTCCTGGCGATTTCGCGCGCGCCCTTGAAGCAAGTCGACGGATACGCCGACCGATTGGCCGAGCGCTACCGCGGGCTGAAAAAGGACAAGCGCTGAGAGCGCGTTCGGAGGACCGATGGCCACAAGCGTGAAGGAATTTTTCGGCAAGCGCGTGCCCGAGGCTCTGCGGGACAATCCTGCGCGGGCGAAAGAGGTCGCCGCGATTTACCTGTTCAAGATCAGCGGCAGCGCGGGCGGAACATGGACAGCGGATTTGCTGGCGGATCCGCCGACGTGCGTGCCGGGCGAGACGGCCAAGCCTCAATGCACGATCGAGGTTTCGGATCAGGATTTCTGCACGATGGTGGACGGGGGGATGCAGGCGGCGATGCAGATCTTGTTTGCGGGGAAGCTGAAGATCAGTGGGGATCCGGCGCTGGTTACCAAGCTGACGAAGGTGCTGCAGCTGGGGGTGTAGTAGCGGAGAGCGAGTCGGCGCGCCTTTCGCGCGACACGAGCGGGCCCTGGTGCCGCTCGGCTTTCGGCCGGCTCTCGCCAGGCTCCGTTTTGGCGGGAACGCGCCTCAACGGCCGCGCTGTGCGCGTCCATGAGGCGCTCGGTCGTCGCCTTGCGTCCGGCCGCAGACGACCGGAGCGGCTCCTCACGTCCCGCCAAAACGAAGCCTGGCCGCCGGCGCGCCGAGCTTTAGGCTGGGGACGGTGAAGGGAAGACAAAGAGCGATGGTCATATTGCTTGGATCATTGCGCCGACGCGGTGAGGAGGAGCGAGACGGCGGACGGGAAGACTTGACGAGCGAGCGGCGGTGCACATTTCACCGGGTGTCGACGGAAGGTCGACATCAACTACCAAGAAGGAGGATGTCAATGTTGCTACGCAGAGTGTGGCCGTCACGGCCGGCGTTCGACAATCCCTTCGCGGACTTCGGTCAGCTGCGACGGGAGATGCAACGCATGTTCGACGCTTTCGATGGCGTCCGTGAACCGCAGGCGGGCGTTTTTCCGCCAATGAATGTCTCGCAAGACAACGACAATTTCTACGTTCGGGCGGAAATGCCAGGCATCGCAGCCAAGGATCTGTCCATCTCGGCGCTGCGAAACCGCGTGTCCATCGCGGGCAGGCGCGAGATTCCGGCGGAGAGCGAGCATGTCAGCTATCACCGCAAGGAGCGCGCGCAAGGCGAGTTCAATCGCACGGTCACGCTGCCAAGCGAGGTCGCCGCGGACAAGGTGGATGCACGGTACAGCGACGGCATCCTGACGTTGACCTTGCCCAAGGCCGAGGAAGCGAAGCCTCGGCAAATCGCCGTGAAGAGCTAGAAGAGCTAAGGGAAAGGAGGATGTGACGATGAAAGAATCGCTAGAAATGCAGAAAGCTGATGGCGACAAGCTGCAGGCCTATCCGGAGCAGACGCGACCTGGGCCGGTTTACACGCCGGCGGTCGATATCTTCGAGAGCGACGACCGCATTTCCGTGCTGGCCGACATGCCGGGCGTGAAGGCGAAGGATCTCAAGATCGATTTGCGCGAGAACGTGCTGACCTTGAGTGCGCCGGTCAGTGCACCGGAGGCGCAAGACGAGTCGTCGATTTTGCGCGAATACGAGAGTGGCACTTTCTTCCGCCAGTTCACGCTATCGGAAGTCATCGACCAAGCGAAGATCGACGCCAAGCTGACCGACGGTGTGTTGCGCCTGGAGCTGCCGAAGCTCGAAAAAGCGAAACCGCGCCAAATCACGGTGCACTGAGAGGGCGCAGAGGGGAAAGAGAGAGCGCAGA
>CAZTTW010000083.1:0-10690 GCA_964616265.1 uncultured Myxococcales bacterium
GGCGAAATCGACCAAGCCGCGACCGACTCTATGAGTTGGCTGTGGTGGTCGTGGACGAACGGCGGTGTCGAATGCCCGGCTTCCGGCAGCACATGTCAGACCTACGTGACGACGTCACAAAATGGCTTTGCCGGCGCTAAGCCGCTCAGCAACTGACGGGCTGTCTAAACGCTCGCCAGCGCACTACGCATGGCTTCGTGAATGTGGCCATTGCTGGCCAGCACGCAGCCGGTCTGCGCGACGAAAGCGCCGCCGTCGGGGTCACTGACCTGTCCGCCCGCGGCCAGGACGATGGCGGCGCCGGCGACCAAATCCCATGACTTGATATGGCGCTCCCAGAATCCGTCGAGCCAGCCGCAAGCGACGAAGCACAAGTCGAGGGCCGCCGAGCCGAGGCGCCGCACACCCTGGGAACACTGCATGAAGGCGCGGAACGCGGCCAGGTTGTCGTATTGCCCGCTACGCACGTAGGGAAATCCCGTCACCAGTAATGCGCGGCCGATATCCAGCACGTCCGACGTGTGAATCGGCTTGTCGTTGAGGAAGGCGCCGTGACCAACGACGCCGCGAAAAGTCCAGCCAAGAGCAGGTGCGGTGACCACCCCGAGCACGGGCTTGTCGTCGACAAGCAGGCCGACCGAGGTGCAGAAGATGGGCAGCCCGTGGGCGAAATTCGTCGTGCCATCCAGCGGATCCACATGCCAGGCGCGGCGCGCATCCCCCGCCTGGCCGCCGCCTTCCTCGCCGACGATGGTGTCCTCGGGAAAGGCGCTCGCCAGTACGTGCACCACGGCTGCCTCGGCACGTCCGTCGAAGTCGGTTACGAGATCCGTCTCGCTGGACTTGAAGTGAAATTCGGGGCGCTTGCCCCAGCCTTCGAGAAGAATGGCCGAGGCGGCGGACGCTGCTCCTTGGGCGACGGTCAGCTCGCTTAACCAGGGCATTTCGCTTGTCGACATGTCGCCTTACCTATAGCAGGCCGGCCACGCATTCGGATCGTGGCTAGTCGGCGGTCGCGCCCTGGCAAACCCAGGCGATGAGCGTGCGGATGCTCGACTGCGGCAACGCCCCTTCGCCGAGTGGCATCTGTGAGACGCAGGCGTCTGTGCCACGGACGGCTTGGATGATATGACTTGCCGATGGCTGCCCGGGCTCGATCAACCAACGGTGGTCGCAGCATGCGATCGAATGCTGTCCTACCGTGCTTGCGATGCTCCACGGTGCGTGGCAGACGTCGCCGGAGCATTGGGCAAAGATGGGCACGACGTCATTCGCGTAGCTGACCTTGGGCAGGTCGGGCGTGCACAGCGGGTCGCCACCGTCGGTTGCATTGGCGGCGGGCGTGGCGCTGCCTTGGCAGGTCGAGCTCGCATCGGGCAGCGAAAAGGACGCACCAGTCTCGGCCGGTGGCTTGGTGGCCTGGCTCGAACAGGCGGCCCAAAGAGCTAGGGACGCAAGCGTTACGAAAAGTGGTGTGTCACGCGTTGACCGCATTTTGTTCTGGCTCCGCCAGTGCCTCGCGATCGGACTTCCGATGTGCCAGCATCACCAGCGCAGGTTGAAGCAAGCGAGGTAATACCACCAGCGCCAGCGCGCCGCCAATGACTACGATGGCTAGCGGCTTCTGGGTTTCGGAGCCGATGCCGTGAGACACCGCTGCCGGGAACAGCCCCAGCATCGCCACAAAGGTCGACATCAGTACCGGTCGCAGGCGGCGCTCGGCAGCGTGACGGGCACTCTCTTCGGCGCTGGAGCCGCTTTCGCGCAGTTGCCGTGCGTAGGTGACGACCAGCAGGGCATCCTGAACGGCAACCCCCAAGATGGAGATGAAGCCCATCGCCGCCGAGATAGAGAAGTCGGTTCCTGTCACGTACAGCGCCACCAGTCCTCCACTGCATGCTACCGGAACGCCCAACAAGACAATCAGTGTGTCACGCCAGTTCTTGGCGGAATTATACGCAAGAAATCCAATCACCAGCAGCGTTATGGGAACAATCACCAAGAGCCGGCGGGTGGTTTCCCGCAATTGATTCATCTCGCCATCCCATTCCAAGTGCGTGTCGTAGGGAAGCTTCACTTTGGCGAGAATTTTCTGTTGCGCCTCCGCAATCGTCGAGCCGAGGTCTCGCCCGCGCACCGAGAATTTCACCGGCACGTAGCGTTTCAAATCTTCGCGGTAGATGACGGACGGACCTTCTTCTTCCACGACCTCGGCCAGCTGCCCGAGCGGCACTTGGGATCCATCGGGTGCTGCCACGAGGATGTTGCGGATCGAGCGGACGTCACGCCGGAATTGCTCTGCCCAGCGCAAGATGAGGTCGAAGTGCTTTTCGCCCTCGAACACTTGGGTGATGGCCTGACCGCCGATCGCGGCTTGGACCACGGCCGCCACGTCGCCCGTATTTAGACCGTAGCGGGCGATTTCCGAGCGGTAGGGGCTGATGCGAATGGCCGGCTGGCCGAGCGAACGAAAGATTCCCAAGTCTGCTATTCCGGGAATCTTGCCGAGGACGTCTTCGATCTCGTCGGCCTTGGCTTCGTCCACGCGCAAGTCGGGACCCGTCACTTTCACGGTGTTCTCGCCTTTGACGCCGGACATGGCTTCCTCGACGTTGTCGGCAATGACCTGCGAAAAATTGAAGACGACGCCTGGGAACGCGGCGGAAAGCGCGCCCTGGATTTCTTGAGTCATCGAGTCTTTGGTCACACCCTTGCGCCACTCGCTAGCCCGGCTGAGCGGTGCAAGGATTTCGATGTTGTAGAAGCCCGACACGTCGGTGCCGTCGTCCGGCCGGCCGAGCTGCGAAATGACCGTCTGTACCTCGGGCCGCCGCTGCTGCTCTTTCGTGCACGCCACGTGCTCATCTTCCGGGCATCCGCGAATGATAGAGCGCATGCGACCCACGTAGCGCGCCGACTGCTCCAAGGAAATGGAGAGCGGTAGCGTCGCGCGGATCCAGAAGTTTCCCTCTTCCAATTTGGGCATGAATTCGCGGCCCAGAAAGACCGACGCGCCGAGCGCGACAATCACGGGAAAGACGCCCAGCGCGATGGCGGTTCGCGGACGGCGCAACGAGAACGCGAAGAGAGGCGTGTACGCACGACTGAGGAAGCGCATGACGATGCTTTCTTTTTCGTGCTTGTCGCTCTTGCCCTGCTCGGCGTGAAAGGCGCGTGAGGCCAGCATCGGCGTGAGGGTGAGCGCGAGCAGGATGGCGCCTCCGATGGCGAAGGCATAGGTCTGGGCCATCGGCGCCATGATGACGCCAGCGACGCCGGTCAGAGTGAAGAGCGGAATGAACGCGACGGCGATGATCAAGGTCGATGAAAACATCGGCGGTCCGACTTCCCGCGCCGCCGAGACCACGCGTTCGAGCGCGGTTCCACCGTTGCGCACGAAGTTCACGAAGATGCTCTCCATCACGATGACGGTGGAATCGACCACGATGCCGAAGTCGACGGCGCCCAAGGAAATCAGATTAGCGGCCGTGCCTGATTGAACCATACCGGTGAAGGCAAAGAGCAAGGCCAGCGGAATGTTGATGGCGGTGATGATCGCCGCGCGCAGGTTGCCGAGGAAAAGCCACAGCACGAACGACACCAGGAACATGCCGACCAGCAGGTTCTCCATGACCGTGTGGGTCGTCAGCTTTACCAGGTCCGCGCGGTCGTAGACCGGCACGATGTCTACCCCGGGCGGCAGCACGCGATTTTCCCGGATGTAATTCACGCGATCGTGGATGCCCTGAACGGTCTTGAGCGAATCGCCTCCGTAGCGCATGAGCACGATGCCTTCGACGATATCGGGATCCTCGTCTTGCCCGACGATGCCCAGCCGAGGGGCGGCCCCGACATTCACGGTGGCGACGTCGCGCAGGCGGATGGGAACGCCCTTGGCGCTGCCGACGGCAATATCACCGATATCCTGAACCGAGCGAATGAGGCCGACGCCGCGCACGTCGAAGGACTGCTCGCCCAAGGTGATGCGCTGGCCGCCGACGTTCTGGTTGGCGTTGGCAATGGTTGTCTGCAGTTGGCCGAGCACGACGCCCCGGCCGCGCAAGCGGTACGGATCCACCTCGACTTGATACTGCTTGGTGAGGCCGCCGAAGCCGACCACGTCGATGACGCCGGGCACTTGGCGGAACTGTTTTTCCAAAATCCAATCTTGGACGGTCTTCAGTTCTTCCAGCGTGTAGCCTTTGCCGACGACCTTGTAGCGGTAGAGCTCGCCGATGGCGCTCCACGGTGACAGCGATGGCGATACGCCCGGCGGTAGGTTGACGAAGCTCAGCTGATTGAGCACGCGCTGCTGGGCCGTGAAGTACGGCGTATCCCAACCGAAGTAGCACTTGACGTCGGCCAGACCAAAGAGCGACTGCGAGCGAATGTGCTCGAGGCCCGGCATGCCGACCAGGCCGGTTTCGAGAGGCAGCGACACGTAGCGTTCGACTTCTTCGCCGCTCCAGCCCTGCGGCTGCGCGATGATCTCGATCATCGGCGCCACGGGATTCGGATAGGCTTCGATGGGCAAGACCAGGTACGAGCGCAGGCCGATGCCGAGCAACGCGACGGCGAATACGAGCACCATCACAGGAGCGCGAACCGCGGCCGCGACCAGCTTGGCAATCACGATGGGTCCCTCCGTCGTTGGGCGAGTGCGGACGAAATCGTGGCAAGGGGCGAGCTAGAGGGCGAGGGACAGGGGAACATTAATAGTGCCGCATCAGCAAGCGCCATGCCGTGCCGAAAGTCGTTCTGGTGCTTGCATTGCGGGCCGGCTTCGAAGCTTCCCCCCAATCTCAAGTGCGACACTTTGCCGCTGCCTCTGCGGCGGATTGTCGCGGCCGCCGCGGCCTTACGCGCGGGGCAAGCGAACCACGATGCGCGTGCCTTGATCGAGGATCGACTGGAGTTGGCACGTTCCGCCGAGCGCGCTTACCGCGCGGTCGACGATGGCCAGGCCCAAGCCGTGGCCGGGAAGCTCGCGATCGCGGTGGCTGCGATAGAAAGGTTCGAAGGCGTGCTTCGCGCTTTCCGCATCCATGCCCACACCGTTGTCTTCCACCGCGAACTCGACGCTGTCTCCGACTTCCTTCGATTCGATGCGGATGCGCAGAGGCCGCGCGTGGCTGCGAAACTTGATGGCGTTCCCGATGAGGTTGCGCAAGATCTGGCCGAACACACTGTCGGCGCACGCGACACGGCCGGGGGCGACTTCCGTTGCGATGGTGATGTCGTGAAGCTCGGCGCTCATGTCTTCGACCACGTGGGCGACGACCGTGGCCGGCGACGACTCGCCCTTGGGCGGCCGCCCCGAAGTGGACAGCGCGAGCATGTCGTCCACGATGCGTGCCATCCGATCTACCGCTCGGCGGATCCGCTGCGCCATGGCCGGTACTTCGTCAGGCAGCCCCTTCGCCTCCAAGATCAAATCGGCGTAGCCGCGAATGGGATTCATGGGGCTGCGCAAATCGTGGGCTGCCCGCGCCGCGAATGCTTCGAGCTCGCTGTTGCGCTCGCGCAGGACGTGGACGTGCTCGTCCACCAGGCGACGTTGCCTCGCGAGCGCGCGCAGCAGCCAAACGGATATCAGCGCGACGATGGTCAACACCCCGGCCCCGACAGCAATATCACTCCACAAAGCCTGGTTTTGCGCGGCACGGATGGAGGTGAGGTTGATGTTGCCCTCGACGGTATTGATGGACACCAAGTAACTCGCCGACGTGTCGATCTCGTCCGAAAGCTGGACGCGGACACGTTCCGTCGTGGGGGGCGCGCAAAGCGCGGTCAGCAGGCGCTGTAGATGGGTCCATTCCTCGCGCTCGCCGGTAAACGTCGCCAACGGATCGAAGGCCGTCGCCAAGTCGGCAATCGTGGCACGTCGGCGCGCAAACTCGGCCGGGTCGGTGGTTTCGGCCATGCGCCGGGCGGTGACACGTATATCGTTGAGCAGCAGCGTCGATCGCTGGACGTTCTCGACGATATTCGCGGTCGTGGCTGCTTGGCGCTGAGAGAACACGACGTCGAGCCCGATCATGCTCACGATGAGCAAGGTGACTGCGCCGAGCCCGAGGATGACGGGCCAGCTGCTCAGGCGCAGGGGCCGCGAACGCTCACGTGCCATCGCGGCCATCTTAGCGCGCTCGCCGTGGCATGTCGCCATGCTAGGCTCTTATGCGTGATCCACCGGGGCAAAATCCTGGTTGCCGAGGACGACGACCTGACGCTGGACCTGTTGTCGACGGTTTTGCGTCGCGAAGGCCACGTGGTCGCAATTGCCAATGACGGGCAGCAAGCCATGGACTTGGCGAACGCTGGCAGTTTCGATTTGGTCTTGAGCGACATTCAGATGCCTCGTGCCAGCGGCCTGGAAGTGCTGCGATGGATGCAGGAGAAATTTCCCGACGTGCCGGTTGTGCTCATCACCGCGTATGCCGAGCCAGGCGCAGCCATGGATGCGATCGCGAGCGGCGCGGCCGACTATTTGGCCAAGCCGATCGATGTGGTCGCCTTGCGCGCGACGGTGGCACGCTCGCTCGAACGGCGCCGGTTGGCGTCCGAGAACCGGTCGCTGCGTTCGGTGATCGCCGGCCGCAAGGTGCTCGTCGGCACCAGTCCGCCCATGCTCGACTTGTACAAGGAAATCGCGCGTGTGGCGCCTACCGACGCCACCGTGCTGGTGACGGGGGAAAGTGGTGCCGGCAAGGAGTTGGTCGCGCGTACCATTCACGAGCGCAGTCGGCGGTCGCAGGCGCCGTTCGTGGCGGTCAATTGCGCGTCGCTGGCGGACGGCCTGCTCGAAAGCGAGCTGTTCGGGCACGAGCGTGGTGCCTTCACCGGCGCGACGGCGCAGCACAAAGGTCTCTTCGAGGTTGCCGAGGGGGGCACACTTTTCCTCGACGAGGTGGGCGACGTGCCGACCAAAATGCAGGCCGAGCTTTTGCGCGTTCTTCAGGAAGGTGAAGTGCGCCGCATCGGCGGCTCGGCGTCGGTGAGCGTGAATGTCCGCGTGATCTCTGCGACGAATCGGGATCTTGGCGCCGAGGTGGCTGCAGGACGCATGCGGCAGGATTTGGTGTACCGTCTGAATGTCGTTTCCTTG
Organism: uncultured Myxococcales bacterium; assembly: GCA_964616265.1. GTDB lineage: Bacteria > Myxococcota_A > Polyangia > Fen-1088 > Fen-1088 > Fen-1118. The sequence goes on from CAZTTW010000083.1 coordinate 7,106, forward strand.
CGGGTGCCGCCGCTGCGTGAACGGGGCGACGATGTCGTGGCGCTGGCCCATCACCTGGCGGCTCGGCATGCCGCTATTCTTGGCCGATCCGCCCCCCACATCAGCGACGAGGCGATGGCGCTGATTCGCAACCATGCCTGGCCGGGCAACGTGCGCGAGCTGGAAAACGCGCTCGCTCGCGCCGTGGCGATGTCTCAGCATGGAGTCATATTGCCTGGCGACCTGCCCGCGCTGGCGGTTGGGACGGTATCCGGACGAGGCATGCCGATCGACGGCGATTGGCCGACCCTGGAAGTGCTCCAGCGCCGCTATATCGAGCGTGTGCTCGAACACTCGGGGCAGAACAAAACCGCCGCCGCGGCCATTCTCGGCATCGACCGTCGTACGATTCAACGGCTGGGCAATCGCGACGGCGAGTGACGACGACGGCAGGCGTTCCCTGCGGAGACTCACTCGCCTACTTCTTCGCTCGGCGCGCCTTTTCCAGCTCTTGCATCGCTTCGGTGATGCGATTGAAGATCTTGGCGAGCTTTTCGCGGAAATGCCCCAGGTCTTTGCCGAAGTAGCGGTCGGGATGCAGCTCCTTCGAGGCGGCGGCGAAGGCGCGCTTGATGGTGGCGCTGTCTGCGTCGGAATCGACTCCCAAAAGCTCGTGCGGTGGAATCTTTCGCATGCGCCGAAACAGGCGCAACAGCCGCCTTTTCGTGTCGTCGGAAAGATCGACGCCATCGGCAAGCTCACTCGGAGCCACGACGCTGCCATCGTCCAGTCGCTCAAGCAGGGGGACGTGCGCCTTATCGTCTTCGAGCTTTTCGCCGTCTTTCTCCTGAGCCTTGCGCAACATCTCGTCGGTGACCTGGACGGGAGCGGGCGTCTTCGGGGCGTTCGGGAATTGCCGCTCGCTCTGACTGTCGTGAATCAGACCCGATCGCTTGAGCTTGCGTAGAATTGCCAGGGTGTGTTCGCGACCGAGGTTCGACATTCGGCAGATGTCCTCGTAGCTGGCGCGACCGTCGATGCGGGAAAGAATGAAGCCCTCGGTGGGCGTCAGCTGGAAGTTGCCGAGGTCGAGGTCGGGGTTGAGGCGCGGCTTGTCGGCCTTCGCACCCAGGCCAGATAGTTCGCTACCAGCTACGCCAGCAGCCATTCGAGCAGCGCCTTCTGTGCGTGCAGGCGATTCTCCGCTTCCTGCCACACGATGCTGGCCGAGCCTTCGATGACTTCGTCGGTGATTTCCTCGCCCCGGTGCGCCGGTAGACAGTGCAGCACGACGGCCTTGGCGTCGGCTTCGGCCAGCAGCTTCTTGTCGAGGCAATAGCCGACAAAAGCGCGGCGACGAGCCTCCACTTCGGTTTCCTTGCCCATCGAAGCGAACACGTCGGTAGAAAGCACGTGGCGGCCGGCAACCGCTTCTCGCGGAACATGCGTAAGCGAAATGCGGCCTTTGCCGGTGCCTTTGGCGCGCGCAAGCACCTCGGCGTTCGGCTCGTAGCCAACCGGGCAGGCAAGCGCCAGGTCCAGGCCGAGCAGTCCGGCTGCCTCGATCCAGGTGTTGGCCATGTTGTTGCCGTCGCCAACCCAGGCGTAGCGCACGCTGCGCAGAACGCTGAGCACTTCGGGCGCAGGCGCGCTGGCGCTCGTCTCGCGATTCGCGACGTGCGCATAGACGGTCTGCAGATCGGCGAGCACCTGGCAGGGATGCAGAAGATCGGTCAGGCCGTTGATTACCGGCACGGAGGCGTAAGTCGCCAGCTCTTGCGCGATCTCGTGACCGAAGGTGCGCACCATGATGCCGTGGCAGTAGCGCGCCATCACCCGTGCGGTGTCTTTGATGGGCTCGCCGCGACCGAGCTGCGAATCGTTGCGGCCGAGCACGACGGCGTGACCGCCCAGCTCGGTGATGGCCACCTCGAAGCTCACGCGGGTGCGGGTGGATGCCTTTTCGAAGATGAGTCCCAGCATGCGGCCCGGCCGCGAGGCGTGCGGCTCGCGCATCTGGCGCACGAAGCGCAGCTCTTCCGCACGGCGGATGAGCATGGCTAGCTCCGCGTCGGAGACATCGAATAGGCTCAGGAAATCGCGTTTCGTCTTCATCGTTCAGCTCTCGACCAATACGGAATCCAAAATCGAAAGGGCCTCGTCGATCTCGTCTTTACTGACGACGAGTGGCGGCGCAAAGCGCACTACCTGACCGCCGGCCACCGAAAGCAGAAGGCCGCGTTCGCGAGCTTTCTGCACGACGGGCGCGGCATCGCCTTCGAGGACGAGCCCTTGCAAAAGTCCCCGGCCGCGGGCGCCGCGGGTCTTCGGTCGTCGCCTTTCGGCCATGCGCGCAAGGCCCGCGCCGAGGTACGCGCCGGCGTCCTGGCAGCGGCCGAGGATGTCCATCTCGTCGATGGCGTTCTGGACGTAGAGCGCCGCCGCGCAGGCGAGCGGGTTGCCGCCAAAGGTGGACGCGTGCGTGCCGGGCTCGAACGCGCGCTCGACCTCGTGACTGGCCAGCATGGCACCCATGGGCACGCCGCCCGCCAAGCCTTTGGCCAGCGTCACGATGTCGGGAACCATGGCTTCGCGCTCGAACGCATAAAAAGGACCCGTGCGGCCGACGCCGGTTTGAATTTCGTCGAAGATGAGCAGCGCGCCGCGCTCGGTGCACAGCCGCCTAAGCTCTTGCAAGTAGCCGGGCGGAGGCAAGTTGATGCCGCCTTCGGCTTGGATGGGCTCGGCGATGACCGCGCAGGTGCGGTCGGTGATGGCCGCGCGCGCCGCCTCGGAATCACCGAAGGGAATGAAGCGCACGTCGGAAACCATGGGGCCGAAGCCCTGGCGGTACTTGGCCTGACCGGTGACCGACAAGGCGCCCATCGTGCGGCCGTGAAAGCTCTTTTCGAACGAGACGAATTCCACGCGCTGGGGCTTGTTTCGCACCACCGCTTGATACCGGCGCGCGAGCTTGAGCGCGGCTTCGTTGGCCTCGGTGCCCGAGTTGCAAAAAAACATTTTACCGGCGAAGGCGCGCTTGGAAAGCGCCTCGGCCAGACGAATCTGCGTCTCGATGTAGTAAAGATTCGACGTGTGATGCAGGCGAGCCGCCTGCACGGCGATGGCGTGTGCCAGCCTAGGGTCGCCGTGGCCGAGCACGCACACGGCGATGCCGGCCGTCATATCGAGGAAGCGGCGTCCATCCGCATCCCACAGCCAGCAACCCTCGCCGCGCACCATGACGATGGGCGCGCGGCCATAGTTGTTCATGAGAAGCTTTTGCCCGTTGGCGATGAGTTGGTCTGACAGCGGCATGGACGACATAGAAAGGGTTAACAATAACAGAATCTCACGCGCCGATTGCGCGACGTTTTGATCACGCCTGCCGCGCGTGGTGGCACGGCCATTACCCGCGAAAACGCAAGCGCAGGCGCACCAGATCGATCCCCGAGCGTAACGCGGCCGCCGGCCTTAGCTTGGATCCCGGAATGTCGGCCCATGCGAGCAGCGGCTCTTCGCGAATGCGCTCGACGGCGATCGGGACGACGCCAGTTGGCGGATGCAGCAATCGCGCGATGAGCTCGACGTCGAAGGCCCAGCGCG
>CAZTTW010000084.1:0-10577 GCA_964616265.1 uncultured Myxococcales bacterium
AAACACACCGGCTGGCTGACTCGGATGCTTTTGCTGAACTTTCGGCACTTGACCACTCGAAGTTGGGCCGAATCGCCTCTACGGTGGCGGAGAATTCCGGGCGGTCCTACCTCTGACGCTCAATCGCCCCCCCTCGGTGCTGGCTCGGCCTGGGAGGCGGTGTGGCTCGCGCGTTAAAAAATACCGGCCGAGTCTTGTTTTGGGGTACCGGTTTGCGATACCCTGCGTCGAGGAGACGCCATGCGGAAATTTTTATACCCTTGCTTGCTGATGCTGTTCCTTTCTTCGCCCGTGCTTGCCGCAGATGTGCAGGCTCGGAATCGGGAGGCCAAGAAAGCTTGTTTGACTGGCGACTACCGCAAGGGTCTTGAAATCCTGGCGGATCTTTACATCGAAACAAACGAGCCGATCCACATCTTCAATCAAGGAAGGTGCCTGGAGCAGAGTCATCAGTGGCAGGCGGCGATCGATCTCTTTCGCGAGTACTTGCGGAAGAGCCCGAACCTCGAAGCCAAGTACGCGGCGGAAACGAACAAGCACATCGCAGATTGCGAGGTTTATTTGGAGAAGGAGAAGGGCGTTGCTCCCGTTCTGACTCGGCCGCAGCCGGTCGAAACGCCGGACCCTCCTCACTCGTCCCCGGCCAACGCCGTGGGAACGACGTCCGTCGTGGCCACATCGGAAAGCGGTTCTGATTCAGGTTCCGGTTTGCGAACCTCTGGATGGGTTCTAGACGGCGTCGGGGTTGCCGCCATCGCGACGGCTGTTGTCCTCAACGTCAAAGCCAACGCTCTTGTCGATGAATTGTCGAAGCAGCAGAGCCAAAGCAAGGAGTCCCAGTACAACACGCTAAAAACGTGGTCGTGGATCTCCTACGGAGCCGGCGCCGTTTCGCTGGCGACGGGCGCGGCGCTCTATCTTTGGGCAATGAAGGCGGGCGGAGTACCAGCCAGCTCAGCCAGGGTGGCGCTCCTTCCGACAGCGGCTGCGGACGGCGCGACCTTCAACGTGTTTGGAGGATTTTGATGAAATCGTCGATGACATGGTCAGCGCCCGCCGCCTGGGTGAAGGCAATCTCCGTTGTTTTTCTAGTTGCTCAGGCGGGCTGTTTCCGTTCGCTGCCCAAACCCAATCCCAACGTCGCATGCGAAACCAGTGACCAGTGTCCGTCGGGCTACTACTGCAAGAGCCCTGGCAAGACCTGCTGCTTGCCGGGTGATCTAGTGTGCGGAGGAAACACGGACGGCTCGACGAAGGACGGCAACGTCCAATCCGGCGATCTGGCTAACCTGGAGATCACGTCGAACGGAGGCACAGGTGGTGGCGGCACCGGCGCAGGTGGCGCAGGCGGTGGCGGTGCGACCGGTGGAGGCTCCGGCGGCGTGGAGGCTGTCGACGGCCCTGGCAACGCCGACGTGCCGAGTTCCGACGACGCGCCGACGGATGCTGGCCTGACCGACACGGTGCCGACGACCAAAACGATCGGCGATCCCTGTACGCTCGGTAAGGAGTGCGCTAGCGGCTTCTGCGCCGACAAGGTCTGCTGCAACGAATCCTGCGACGGCCAGTGCGCGGCATGCGACGGCACCACCAAAGGGACCTGCCTAGTCGTCACGGGCGCGCCGCACGGTACGCGCGCGGCCTGCTCTGGAACCGGCGCGTGTGCTGGCGCGTGCGACGGCAAGGACACGGCGGCCTGCCACTACCCAGGCGCCGCGGTGACATGCGCACCGTCCAGCTGCAGCGCCGGCGTCGCTACGCCCGCCGCTACCTGCGATGGCAAGGGCGGGTGCGCCACCCCAACGACGGTCAGCTGTTCGCCCGCGCCGTGTAACGGCACGACATGCGGTCAGTGCTCGGCTACCAACCCGTGCTCAAACGGCTTCCAGTGCGATACCGGCCTTTGCGTGCCCAAGCTGGACCCTGGTCAGCGGTGCGGCTCGCCGGATCAATGTAAGTCCGGCTTTTGCCAGCAGGATGTCTGTTGCGACCGCACGTGCAGCGGCGCTTGCGAGTCTTGCAATCAATCTGGACACGCCGGCACCTGCACCTTCCTGTCCGGCAACGCCTGCCGCCCGTCGGCTGGCGCCTGCGACCAGGCCGAGACCTGCAGCGGTGCGGGATCGGATTGTCCCGCCGACGGCAAGAAGCCCGCGGGTACCGAGTGTCGCGCGGCAAGCGGCGCATGCGATGTCGCCGAGTCGTGCGACGGCTCGTCGGTGAATTGTCCCAACGACGCCAAGAAGCCAAACGGCACCGAGTGCCGCGCGGTCGCTGGCGTGTGCGACGTCGCCGAATCCTGCGACGGCTTCGCAACGGACTGTCCCCCCGATCTCAAGAAATCCTCTAGCAACGTGTGCCGGCCCTCAGCCGATCTCTGCGACAAGCCCGAGTCCTGCGACGGCCAAAACAACGCCTGCCCTCCCGACCTGAAGGCATCGAGCGGCACCCTATGCCGAGCTGCTGCCGATGTCTGCGACCTGGCCGACACTTGCGACGGCCAGAACAACGCCTGCCCCGACCTCAAGGCGTCGAAGAGCACCGTCTGTCGGGCTTCGGCGGGCGTCTGCGACGTCGCCGATACCTGCGATGGTCAAAACAACGCCTGTCCTCCAGATGCTCGTCAGCCGACCAGCACCGTCTGTCGCGCCGCCTCGAGCACCTGCGATGTCGCCGAGTACTGCAGCGGCGCCGTCGACTGCCCAACGGATGGCTTCAAGAGTAGCGCGACTTCCTGCGGAAACTCTCTCGGAGATTGCGCGACCGTTCCACACTGCAGCGGCACCAGCGCCAGCTGCCTGAGCAGTGTGCCGATCACGGACGGCAGAACGTGCCGCGCCTCGACCGGCCTTTCCGATCCCGCCGAGCTGTGCACCGGATCCGCCGACACTTGCCCGACTGATGTGAAGTACGTCAACCGCATTTCCAACCCGGAGTTCGATTCAGGAACGGCGGACTGGACAACGCCGCTCAGCACCACCTTTAGCGTCGACAGCGGCAGCGCTATCTCAGGGACCTATTCGGCAAAGATGGCCATTCCGCAAGGCAACTACCTCCAGCTCAACCAGAATCTGGCGTACGTCTTTCCAAGCTTCACCTACCACGTGGCCTTCTTGGCCAAGGCGTCGGTGCCGGTGTCGATCACCGTGGGGATTGGTGATCTCCTCAAGACCGTCAACATAACCACCAGCATCCAGCAGTTCGGCCCGTACGACTTTCAAAGTGGAGCGGGGGGCGTGATGTTGCAGTTTCAATCACTCGAGGAGTCGGCCGCGTCCCCGTTCACCGTTTGGATCGATCGCGTCGAGGTCTACTCCGAATTAGACCAGTAGCCTCGGCCTGGTTACGTGCGCGTTGCGGCGACCGTCACGCGCGCGGAACTGTTTTCCGCGAAGCCCCGCCGGTTGGGCTCGGCACGCTTTTGGCTTGATCCCGACGCAGTGAAACTCCTGGGCGGTGGTCATATTGCTTTTCGCGAGCTCCTCAAGCGCGTCTATGCCGGCATTGACGTGATCAGCGACTACGCTGCCCAAGTTGCCTATTACTTCGTCTTTTCGATCTTCCCGCTGCTGTTCTTCTTGACCGCCCTGGCGCCGTACCTGCCCATCGGCCCTGCGGTCAACGAGGCATTGTCCAAGGTCAAGCCATTCCTGCCAGGGCAAGCGCAGAGCCTCGTCGACGAGCGCCTCCAGGTTCTGCTCACGGAAACCCGACCCAAGGTTCTGACGCTCGGTATTCTCGCGGCGATCTGGTCGGCCTCGCGCGGCGCTGCCGCCATTGGCACCGCGCTCAATCACGCCTACGAAGTGAAAGAGAGCCGCCCGTATTGGAAAGTTCAGTTGTCGGCGGTCGGCGTGACGGTCGCCGGCGCTTTGCTTGGCCTTCTGGCCATTGCGGCGCTCATTGCCGGCAGCAGCCTTGGTGGGTGGGCCGCCGAACGTCTGGGCATCGCCACGGTTTACCACGTGACGGTGCAGTGGTTGCGCTGGCCGGTTACGGCGCTCGTCATCATGCTGTCGGCGGCGATGGCGTATTACTTTCTTCCGGACGTCGAGCAACGGTTCAAATACATCACCCCTGGCTCCGTCACCGCGACGGCGGCGTGGATGCTTGCTACGTGGGGATTCGGCTTCTACGTTTCCCACTTTGGAAGCTACGACGCCACCTACGGATCCATCGGTGGCCTCATCGTCCTGCTCACCTGGCTCTATATCTCGGCGGCCATCTTCTTGCTGGGCGGAAAGATCAACGCTGTCATCGAGCATGCCTCCGACGAGGGCAAGCAGCCCGGCGAGCACTCCGAACGCGAGCACGTGCAAGTCAGGCACATGAAATGAAAATGGGCACCCGAAGGTGCCCATTTCGTCTGTCTTTCGCCTGTCTTCGTGGTCGTATTACTTGGCGGCTTCCTGAATCGACCGAGCCGCCGCAGCGACACCCGATCGTCCAGTCATGTAGTCGTTGACCGCGCTCAGGAACTGCTCCAGGTCTTCCTTCTTCTTGCCCTTGCGCGACTTCTTGCTGCAGCTTTCCCAGGCTTGCATCTGTCGCATGTCCTCTTCGAGGAACTGCTTGTGGGACTGCTTCCACGTCGGCACCGACTTCGGGTCGACCTTGGCTTCTTTGTCCGCCACGACGAGCAGCTGGCCGCAGTCCTTGCGCACCCGATCCATGAACGCGACCGGATCCTTCTTGAAGCACTGGTCGCTCATGAATTCGAGGACCTCCTGCGAGTCCTTCATCTTCGCTAGACCGGGAATGGCGCAGTAGAGGAATTTCTCGTAGGCGGCCGTCTCGGCCGTGATATCCGGGGTCATGTGCCAGTTGTTGCCCAGCTCCTGAATGAGCTGATCGGTATCCTTGGTCGTGCCGCGTTTCTTGATGTTCTCGGCGTAGTCCTCGAGGCCGGCTTGCAGCTTGGGAAGGCTCTCACGGTACTTGTCGATCGGGCCGGCAAGCTCGGTCGGGGCATCCTTTAACCCCCCGAAGGCCTGGCGGGCGCGCTCGATCTTGGGAATGCACTCGGTGGTGAGGTAGTCGGCGAAGGTCTTCTGCTGGGTGAAGTAAGCTGCTTCGATGCGCTGCTGGAACTGCTCACCCTTCTGAAACATGCCAATATCCACTTCGCTGGCCATCACGCAGTTCCAGAAGGCGCCCGTCTCGCGCTTTTCCAGCTCGACGAATTGCTCGGCGAAGTTCAGCTTGTCTTGGGCGGCAGCCTTGCGGTTGCGGTCTTGCACCTGCTTGAAGACCACGAAGCCGATGACGACCAGGCCGATGAGGCCCATGATCATTCGGTTGCGCTTGCGGATCGCTTCGCGCGCGGCCATCTGTCGGGCGTATTCCTCGACGCTATCCATGCCGGGGGCGCCGCCAGGGTAACCGCCCGGGGCGGGAACCGCGACGGGAAGCGGCGAGCCGCACTGGGAGCAGGTCGTTGCGCTGGGTAGATTCTGGTGTCCGCATCTTGGACAGGAAACCATCGTGCTCTCCTTTGTTCAGCGCGGCGCGGTGAGCGCCGCAAGGCTAGCCCTTTTTAACAGATTGCTTGGAAAACACGGCCCACGATTTTAGGTAGTCGAGCGCAACTTGCAGTTGGTAGTCGGACAGGCGCTTGACCTCGACCGGCTTTTCGCCCTGTTCGTTACGCAAGTGGCGATCAAAATTGCGCTCGCGCGGCGTATCGCCCTCGCTCACGTCGGCGGGCGGCGCCGCGGTGTCCACGAGGATGTTGGGCATGATGCCCTGGCCCTGGATCGATCGTCCGCTGGGGGTGTAGTAGCGCGACACCGTCAGCTTGAGGCCGCACGGCTTGGCGCCGCAGCCGTCGATGGTCATCACGGTCTGCACCGAACCTTTGCCGAAGGTCGGCGTGCCGAGCACCACCGCGCGGTCGTGGTCCTGAAGGGCGCCGGCCAGAATCTCCGCCGCCGATGCGGTCGCGCCGTCGACCAGAACGACCATGGGAAAGCCGAGCCAAGTGCCGCGGCTGTGGGCCATCTGGCGATCCATTTCCTTGCCGGCTTTGCCGACGGTGCGCACGATGAGGCCGTCGGCGATGAAACGGTCGGCGACCTTCACGCCCTGGTCGAGCAGGCCGCCGGGATTGTGGCGGACGTCGAGGATGATGCCTTTGATGCCGCCGGTCTTCTCGGTCTGGCGCTTGAGATCTTCGAGGCCTTCCAGAACCTTGGCGTCGACGATGGACGAAAACACGCGCAGCTTGATGTAGCCGTAGCCGTCGCCGAGCAGTCGCCACTCGACGGCTTTCACCTCGAATTTTTCGCGCTTGATGTGGAAGGTTATGGTGCGGCCGCGCCGATTGATGGTCAGCACGACCTGGCTGCCGGCCGGGCCCTGAATGCGGGCGATGGCATCGTTCCAGTCGAGCGGACCCGCCTCCACGTCATCGATGCGCTCGATGACGTCGCCGGTTTCGATGCCGGCGCGCCACGCGGGCGAGCCCTCGATGGGCGAAACGACCACGAAGCCGCGCTTGCGCTTTTCCAGGTCGATGCCGATGCCCGTGATTTCGGCATTCCCCTCGGTCTCTTGCTTGAGCTTTTCGTACTCGTCCGGATCCATGAAGCGCGAGTGCGGATCGAGAACCTCGGTCAGGCCGCGGGCCGCGCCGTACATCAGCTCGCTTTCCGAAATGTCCTCGACGTAGTTGTTCTCGATGTACGACAGCACCTTCGTGAAGATGGTGAGCTTGTGGTACGGATCGAAGCGGCTGGCGGAGAGGGGACGCGCTACCACCATGCCGCCGGCAAAGGCAGCCAGGACGAGGAGCAGGCCGGGAAAGAAGCGGCGTTTCATGGCATGGCATTATGTCATGGCCCTGCCGCGGTTCACCGCTTTGGGGGCAGTTTCACCGACTATTTGTAGCCGAGGACGACGACTTCGGCCGAAGGCTTGTAGCGCAAGCCGGTCACCGCGATGCGGTTCGTTTTCTCGCGGCGCACGTTCGGCCGTCCAGCAATGAAGGCATCCACGGGCGCGAGATCCTTGCTGGTGCTGGCTTCGGTCTTGAAGTGCATGGGAATGACGATGAGCCGCGGGCGAATCTGGTCGACCACGTGGATGGCCTCCTGGGCGTCGACGGTCTGGCCGCCGCCCACCGGCACCAGCACGACGTCGACGGAGCCGATGGCAGAGATTTGCTGGTCGGTTAGGGGATGACCAAGGTCGCCCAAATGCGCAATCCGCACGCCACCGGTTTCGAAGATGAAAACGGTGTCGAGGCCCTGTTCGGCGCCGCGCTTGCGATCGTGGTACACGCCGACGCTGCGCACGGCGATGTCTTTCACGTGTTCGTCGATCCTGATCCACCCTTTCTTGTCGGCGGTCAGCCCGCGCAGCACGCGCGGCTTGCCTTGCAGCAAAGCGACGTTCGTATGGTCGGGGTGGTCATGGCTGATGGTGACGGCGTCGGCGTGCAAATCCGCGGGCGGCGTGTAGCCGAGGTTCAAGGGCAGCGGATCCATGAGGATGCGCGCGCCGCTCGCGCTTTCCAGCAGGAAGCACGATTGTCCGTACCAGGTCAGATAAGCGACCGGCCGCGACCCTGCCTGCGCCTGGCGCGGGCAAAGCGGCGCGAGCACGACCGCCGCCAGAGCGAGCGGCGCCAAAAATCGTGGCAGAAAGCGAGCCATGCGGTCGAGTCTAGCCGAGATTGCACGGATCCAGCGCTCTGTCTTGATTACCGCCGATGGAGAACGCGGGCTAGACTAACTTCCCGTGTCCGAGTCCGACGGTAACGTTTTCGACGTTCCCACGCTGCGCGACGCCGAGATGGCGCCGGCCGAGCGGAGCCTTGCCGAAATCTTGGAGCGCTTGCCGACCCAGCCCGGCGTTTACCTGATGAAAGACCGCCGCGGCAAGATCATCTACGTCGGCAAGGCGGCAAACCTGCGAACCCGGGTGCGGCAGTATTTTCAGCCAGCCAGTGGCGACACGCGAGCCTTCGTGCCGCTGCTCGAAGGCATCGTGGCGGACATCGAGACGGTGGTGACCAGCAACGAAAAAGAGGCGCTGCTGCTGGAAAACAACCTGATCAAGCGGCATCAGCCGCGCTTCAACGTCAAGCTGACCGACGACAAGAATTACCTGGTGCTGCGCCTCGACCCGCGGGCGCCGTGGCCGCGTCTCGAAGTCGTGCGCAAGATTGCCAACGACGGCGCGTACTACTATGGGCCCTATCACTCGGCGACTTCCTGTCGCGAAGCCCTGCGCGTAGTCAATCGTCATTTTCAGCTGCGCATCTGCACCGACCACACGCTCGCCTCGCGCAAGCGTCCATGCCTGCAGTACCAGATCAAACGTTGTCTCGCGCCGTGTGTGCACAAGGTGGCGGTCGAGGACTACGCCGAGCAAGTGCGTTTCGTCGGGCTCTTTCTGGAAGGCAAGAGCGACGAACTGCTCGACGACCTTCGCCAGCGCATGAAGGAAGCCGCCGACCGTATGGCGTTCGAGCGCGCGGCGACCTTGCGCGATCAAGTGCGCGCGCTCGATTCGGTGCTGGAGTCGCAGCGGGTGGCACTCGACACTTTCGTCGATCAAGACGTGCTCGGGTTTTATCGCGAAGGTCAGGCCGTCGAGATCGTGGTGCTGTTCGTGCGGCAAGGGAAGCTCCTCGGCAATCGCGCCTTCTCGTTCGGCAAACAGGAATTCCCCGACGACGAAATTCTGTCGAGCTTTCTCGGCCTGTACTACGACTTGCAAGCCGCGCCGCCTGCCGAGGTTCTCTTGCCCCTCGGCATTGCCGACACCGAGGTGAAAGCGGAATGGCTGGGCGAAAAGCGCGGCAAGAAAGTCGAAATTCTGGTCCCGCAGCGCGGACCGCGACGGGCGCTGGTGGAGCTCGCCTCGAAGAACGCAGCGGCCAGCTTCGTCACTCGCCGCGACCGCAGCAAAGATGCGGAGACGACGCTGGCGCGACTGCAGCGCCGCTTGGGCCTGGCGAAGCTGCCGCGGGTCATCGAGTGTTACGACATTTCCCACGTCCAAGGTACGGATCCGGTTGCCTCGATGGTCGTGTTCGAAGACGGCGAGCCGGCGAAGAACCGCTATCGCACGTTCACCATCAAACGTGCCCAGGGCGGCGACGATTTTGCGTCCATGTACGAGGTGCTGGCCCGGCGCTTTCGCCGCGGCCGCGAAGCCGCCGCCAAGGACGACGACCCGTGGCGACTACCGGATCTGCTCGTGGTCGACGGCGGCAAAGGACAGCTAGGCGTTGCGCTGGCTGCCGCCCGCGACATGCAGATCGACGTGCGGCCGGGCATGGGCTTGCCAATCATTGCCCTGGCGAAAGAGCGCGAAAGTGCAACAGTCGCCGTGGCGGATTCGCCAGCCGAAGGTATTCCCGTGGCTTCCGCCCAGGACGTTGCCGAGCCCGCGTTGCCAGGCCCGTCGAGCCCGCCCGCCGAGCTGGCGCCGGCAGCGGCTCGAGCGAAGGCGAAAGCCGCAACCAACCGGCCGGACCGTGTGTTTCTCGCGCACGGCAAAGATCCGATTCCCATCGGGCCGACGAGCGCCGAGATGTACGTGCTCGCGCGTCTGCGCGACGAGGCCCACCGGTTTGCGGTGGCGTTCCATCGCAGTCGACGCAAGCGTCGCACGGTGCGCACCGCTTTGGCAGAGATCGTCGGCGTAGGACCGGTTCGTCAGCGCGCGCTTTTGCGACACTTCGGCAGCTTGAAGAAGGTCGGCGAAGCGTCGCTGGAGGAGCTGGCGGCGGTGCCGGAGATGACCGAGACTGCCGCCAGCGCCGTGCGAACGTATTTTGCGGCACTGGCCGACGAATCGTAGGTGTCGGTGCCGCTCTCGACTCGGTGGACAGGTTACCGTCGGAAGCGGAAGTGTCTCGGCCGTTCCGTTACGTCGTTCGTTGGGGCGGCCGGCGCGCGAACAGGAACGCCAACAGATAGCCGGCGATGCCGCCGCCGAAGTGGCAATAGCGATCGATGCCGGGCAGGAACGAGATGAAGAGGTTGATGAGCAGGATCACTACCAGTCGCTGGCGCATGCTGCGCGCGATGAGCGCGGGAAAGAAATGGTGGCGCTTGCTGAGCAGGCCGAAGGTTGCGCCGACGAGGCCCCACACCATGCCCGAGGCCCCCACGGACGGGGCGTCGGTGAAGATCGTGCTGGCGATACCGCCCGCTAGCGTGGTCACGAAGCAGAGCAAGGCCAGGCGACTTCGGCCGAGCAGGGGTTCAAGAAACGCGCCCAGGCTGTACAGCGACAGCGCATTGACCAGCAGATGGGTCGTGTTTCCATGGAGGAGAGCGTACGTGACCAGCCGCCAAAGCTCGCCGGCGCGGACGCCTTCCGGGACATTCGCCAGCAGCTGCTGCAGCCGATGCGCGCGCTCGTCGTCGCCCGAGGTGGCGGCAAACAGAAGTACGCAAATCGCAATCAGTGCCACCGTCAGATGCGGAAAGCGGCGGCTCGTGCCCTTCACGAAGGTCGTTGCTTCCTCGCGCTCGCGGCGTCCGAGCTCGATGAGCGCGGTCACGTCGTCGGCGGTGAGCGGCACCGAGTCGGGCAGCTTGCGGCAGGCCTTCTCCAGC
>CAZTTW010000085.1:0-10564 GCA_964616265.1 uncultured Myxococcales bacterium
TGCCAACCGAGCACGCGCAAGTTGTTCGTGGACTTCAGTCGATTGCCGCCCGGCGACCACGGCTAGCTCCGCAAGACCAGCCGCGGGCGACGTTCGTTGCAGTCGACCGGGTTCCGCGTAGACTGGGCCGCACATGGCCGACTCTCCTATCAACGTCATTGACGCCGAATTCGTCGCGGAAGCGCGCGATCTCGCCGGCCTGCTCCCTGCGGGCCCACCCGAGATTGCCATCGCCGGTCGCTCGAACGTCGGCAAGTCGACCTTGCTCAATCGCATCGCAGGCCGCAAAGCCTTGGCGCGCGTGTCGAAAACGCCGGGCCGCACGCGCGGGCTCGTGCTCTTCGACTTGCAGATTCAGAAGGGAGGAAGCCGGCGGCCGGTGCGACTGGTGGACTTGCCGGGCTACGGCTATGCCCAAGTCTCGCACGACGAGCGCAACGCTTGGCAGCTGCTGGTCGAGGGCTACGTCAAACGTCAGACCACGCTGGCCCTCATGCTGATCCTGGTCGACGCGCGCCGACAGATCGCGGCTGAGGAGATGCAGCTTCTGGAATGGCTGCAGGGAATGCACGTGCCCGCCCACTTCGTCATCACCAAGGCAGACAAACTCGGCTCCGCCGAACGGGGAATCTTGCGCATGGAAATACGCAAGGGTTTGGGTCCGCTGGCCGCATCCGTGTCGCTGGCTTCCGGGCAAACGGGCGAAGGCGTCGACGCCATTTGGGCACGGATCGGCTACGCCCTCGATGCACAGAAAAGCGACAGCGAGGTCGTGGCAGGCTAGGCTCGTTTGCAGATCCCGTGCAGCGCTACCTCATCGCAAACGGCAGCGAGGCGGACCTCGACGCCGTACTGGCCGTCGACCGCCTGTGCTTTCCAGCGCCGTGGCCCGAGCAGGCTTTCCGCGACGAGCTTTGCCGGCCTTGGGCCCATGTGGAAATTCTGCGCGAAATCGCGAGCAAGCGCGTGGTGGCTTTTTGCAACTACTGGATCGTTGCCGACGAGCTGCAGATTCTGACGGTGGCCGTTCATCCCGACGAGCGGCGCCGGGGTCACGCCGCGTCCTTGGTTCAGCACATGCTCGACGAGGGGGCGCGCGCCAAGGTTCGCGTGGCGTCGCTGGAAGTGCGAGCGTCGAACGAGGCGGCGCAAGCCCTGTACCGCAAGCTCGGCTTTCACGACGTCGGCCGCCGCCCCCGGTACTATGCCGACAACGGCGAGGACGCTGTGCTGATGGATCGCGAGATGACGGCCTAGACCCATGCCAGCAACCTTCGCGCTTTGGTTCTTCTTGCTAGCGGCGGACGCCGGTATTGGCATGGATGGCGGCAGCGCCCTCGACAGCAGTATCGGTGGCACTCTCGATAGCGGCAGCATCGATGGCGGAAGCCCTCCGAGCTCGACCGAGGCGCTGACGCCTAGCCGAGTTCCTGCTTCGGCCGGGCCGATAGCCGTCGCAGGAGTCACGACGAAAGATCCCGCTATTGCGCTGACCTTCGACGCCTGCGCCACGCGCAAGCAGGCCAACGGCTTCGACCGCCCGATCTTCGACATTCTCGCTCGCAACAAAATTCCGGCGACGCTCTACCTGTCGGGCCGCTGGGTCGAGACTCATCCGAGGGCGGCGAAGCTCATCGCTGCCGCCGACTTCATCGAGCTTGGCAACCACACGTACAGCCACCCTCGACTGACGCTGATGAGACGAGAACGCATGCACTTTCAGATCGCGCGCACGAACGAGATCATCCGACAGAAGATGGGGCGTCCGGCGCTTACCATGCGCCCACCCGCGGGCGCGTGGGACGCCACCGTGCTGAAGGCTTCCACCGAGGAGCATGTGCCGCTCATTCTGTGGACCGTTGTCTCGGGCGATGCGGGCGGACACGTACCGGCGGCGCGGATGACTCGCACCGTCCTCGAACAGGCGAAGCCGGGCGCCATCATCATCTTTCACATCAACAAGCGCGCGCCCTTCACGAAAAAAGCCCTGCCCGATATTATCGCCGGGCTTCGCGAGAAAGGCTTTCGCTTCGTCACCGTGTCGCAATTGCTCGCCCTGCCCGACGCTGTTCCGGTTGCCGCCAAGCCGTCGCACTTCGGCTACGGAATGCGAAAGAAGCGCCATCTGCCCGAAAACCAACCAGCTGGAAAAGAGCATGCGGATCCGCCGACCTGAGGCGGCGCTGGCAGCGCGCCAGGCACGCTGGATCGTAGCCATCGAGCCGTGGCTTTCGCTCGGCTACCAGCCGGCTGGTCTTGGGCGTTACCTGCGACGGATGGCGCGAGCTCGGCAGGTGCTGGTCGCCCAGGAGCGAAGCAACGTGCTCGGCATTCTGGTGTTCCAGCCGGATTTCCTGCTCGGCAGGTTCATCGTCCTGCTCGCGGTCCGCCCCGAAGCCGCGGGCCAGGGAATCGGCCGCGCGCTGGTCGCTACGGTGGAAAAGGAAACCTTCAAGACTCGGCGCTGGCTCTACGTTTCGTCCGATAGTCGCAACACGAGTGCGGCGCGCTTCTACCGCAAGCTCGGCTTCTCGCGCGTGGCCCGCCTGCCGGGTCTCATTCGCGACGACCGCAATGAAATACTCTGGCGCAAGCAGCGACTAAGATCTGCACTGTAACAAGCATAGCGAGGCCCGGTTGGCAGATCGGGGCCGCCGGCGTTGCGCTTCCGTGACCCAGCGGCCTTTGCCCCTGTCGCGCGCTCGTGGCATTCTGTGCCGGATGTCCGACGCCACGTCGCTAGCGAATTCGCCGATTGCCACCGTGCCCGCGGCCGACGCTCCCGTGCCGGCTCGCGATGTCGCCATGGCGCGCGAGCTGGCCGCAGCCCACGCCGAGCTTACCGCCGAGATCGGGCGGCGCATCGTCGGACAACGCGAAACCGTCGAGCATCTGCTCATCGCCTTGTTCGCGCGTGGCCACGGCCTTTTCGTCGGCGTTCCGGGCTTGGCCAAGACCTTGCTCATTCAGACGCTGGCCGAGACGCTGGACCTGTCGTTTGGCCGCATCCAGTTCACGCCGGACATGATGCCGTCGGACATCACCGGTTCGGACGTTCTCGAAGAGGATCGCACGAGCGGCCGCCGCGTGTTTCGGTTCGTTCGCGGTCCGGTCTTCGCCAACGTCGTGCTCGCCGATGAAATCAACCGCACGCCGCCCAAAACGCAGGCGGCGCTGTTGCAGTCGATGCAGGAATACCGAGTCTCCGCAGGCGGCAACACGTACAACCTGCCGCTGCCGTTTCTCGTCTTCGCCACGCAAAATCCCATCGAGCAGGAGGGCACGTATCCGTTGCCCGAAGCACAGCTCGACCGCTTCATGTTTCAGATCGACGTGGGCTATCCCAGCGCGGCCGAGGAAATCCGCATCGCCGCCATGAGCGCCGGTGGTCGCGCGCAACCGCTGCGCAAGCTCCTCAGCCCGACCCGCATCGTCGAGCTGCAGGATCTCGTAGTCCGCGTTCCGGTGGCCGACCATGTGCTGGCCCACGCGGTAGCCATCTGCCGCGCCACGCGGCCCGGTCCGCAAGCGACCGAGATGGTGCGCAAGTACGTCTCGTGGGGAGCAGGCCCGCGCGCGTCTCAGCACCTCGTGCTCGCGGCCAAGGCGCGCGCGGTGCTCGACGGCCGTTACGCGGTGGCCATCGAAGACGTTCGCAAGCTCGCCGCGCCGGTGCTCGTCCATCGCGTGGTCCGCAATTTCCACGCCGAGGCCGACGGCATCGGGCCGCGCGATCTCATCGCGGCGATCGTCGACTCCGTCGCGAGCTAGAGGGCCGTGGCCGACTCGGCACTATCCGACAAAGGGCACCACGGCATGCTGGCGCCCGTGGATTTGGCGCGTCTGGCCTCGCTGGCGGTGCGCGCCCGAAACATCGTCGAGGGCGCTCTTTCCGGAGCGCACCGCAATTTGCACCCCGGCGCTTCCCTCGAATTCACCGAGCACAAGGAGTACGCACCGGGCGACGACATCCGCCGCATCGATTGGAAGGCGGTCGCGCGCACCGATCGCTACACCATCAAACGCTTCGAGAACGAGACCGAGATGCGCGCGCTCGTCGTGCTCGACACGTCCGCCTCGATGGGCTACCGGCGCACCTCGGTGTCCAAGCTGGAGTACGCGAGCTATCTTGGCGCGGCTCTCGCCTACCTGGTCGGCCAGCAGCGCGACGCCGCCGGACTACTTGCCTTTGCCGACGACACGCGAGCGCTGTTGCCACCGTCCACGCGACCGGGACAAGCCAGCGAGCTTTTCAGCGCGCTCGAAAAGCTGCAACCGATGGGCGCCGCCAACCCCAGTCGCGCCATCGATCTGGTCGGCGAGATCTGCGACAAGCGCAGTCTGATTTTCGTCTTCTCGGATCTTCTCGATTGCGAAGACGATCCCAAAGCGAGCCCTGCCGCCCGTGGGCCTTTGGCCGATAGGCTGCGCCAGCTGCGCGCCCGGGGCCACGACGTCGTGCTCTTCCACGTGCTCGACCCCGACGAGATCGAGCTGCCGTTCGATGATCTCATCTTCTTCGAAGGCATGGAGCCGGGCGATCAGCGAACGCTGCTGGCCGAGGCGAGCGACCTTGTGCACGCCTTTCGGGAAGAATCCGAGCGCTTCCGCGGGCGCTGGCGCACCACCTGCCTGGAAGCGCGCGTCGAGTATCGCTTCGCCCGCACCGATGTTCCCCCTGCCGAGCTCTTGCATGCCTTCCTGACCGAACGCATGGGGAGAAGGTGATGCATTTCCTCGCGCCCGCGCTTCTCCTCGGCATTTTCGCGGCAGCGGCGCCCTATCTCATCCATCGGATTGGCAAACGCCGCGCTCTTGCCGTGCGCTTCGCCGCCATGCAATTGCTCCTGCGCTGCGAGCGCCGCGTGCACGCGCGGCGGCGGTTGCGCGAGATCTTGCTCATGCTGGCGCGAACTGCTGTCGCGGCGAGCCTGCCGTTCATCTTCGCGCGGCCGTTCGCCGAGCAAGCCACCGACCTTCCCGTGGTGACCCTGGATGCACAGTCGGCGGTGATTGTCCTCGATGACTCGGCCAGCATGCAGGCGAGCACAAGCACGGGGACACTCTTCGGACGCGCCCGCGCCCGCGCTCAGGCACTGGCGCGCCAGTTCCCGTCGGAGTCCGAGCTGGCATTCCTCGTCACCTCGGCAGGCGCGCCGCCCAAAATCGGCGAGCTCGAACCCGACCGCGCCCGCGTCGTGGAAGCCATCGAAGCCACGCGCTGCTCGTTCCGCTCCGCCGATTTCACCATGGCCATGCGGCAGGCGTCGTCGATTCTTGCCGCCTCCAAGCGCACGCACCGTCGCATCTATCTGTTCACCGACCTGCAAGCCACCGGTTGGGAGGACGGAGCCGGGCTGCCGCTCGTCGGCCCGCCGGAAGTCGTGGTCGACGATGTGTCCGGCGGCACCCAGCTTGCGAACCGCGCCATCGTCGAGATGCGCGTCGAGCCCTCGTCGGAAGCCGGCCCCACGGGCATCGTCGTGACGGCCGAGATCGCGGACTACTCGAACCGCGCCACGCCCGCGCTGGGCGTAACCTTGCGTCTGGACGGTGTCTCGGTCGCGCAAGGCACGGTCGATCTTCCCGCCGGAGGCCATGCCCGCAAACGCTTTCTGCACAGCCTTCCCGTGGAGGGCAGCTCGTCCCATGACTTGACCGTCGAGATCGACGGCGATGGTTTCGCCGTCGACGACCGCCGATCGGTGCACGTGGAGATGGCGCGCACCCTGCGCGTGCTGGTCGTGGATGGAGATCCGCGAACCATCCGCAACGAGGACGAAGCTTTCTTCTTCGAAACCGCCCTGCAAAGCGGCGTCCCCGGCGCGCAGCTAACGACGAAGCTGCCCGATGACGTGGCCACCGAAGCGCTCTCCGGTTACACCGTCGTTGCTTTACTCAATGTGGGTCGTCCCTCGACCGCACTGGCCTCGGCTCTGGAACGTTTCGTCGAAGCGGGCGGCGGCCTCCTGCTCACCGTCGGCGATCGCATCGACGCCGCCCTTTGGAACGAGCGACTCGCCAAGCTTCTGCCGCAGCCCCTGGGCCTGGTGCGCACCGCCGCGGCACTGCCCGGCCAGCACGGCGGCGAGACCGTCGACGATCGTCCGGCCGAGCGCTTGCTGCCTCTCGATCGCCGCCATCCGCTTCTGGCTGCGTTTCCCGAACAGGGCGACGGCTTGCTGTCGGCGCGTTTCTTCAAGTACATGCTGGTCGATCCGGTGCGTGACACCGGCGTGCGCAACGTCATCCTGCGCTACGAAAGCGGCGCCCCGGCGCTCATCGAGCGAGAAGTGGGCAAAGGGCGAGTCATGTTACTCACCACGACGGTCGACCGGGAGTGGACGGATCTGCCCATCCGTACCGGTTTTTTGCCGCTCATGCGCGAGGTCGCCCGGGCGCTCGTGGGCGCCAGCGACGAAGACGATGCCGCCACGCTGCTGGTCGGCGAGCCACGCCTGCTTTCCGTAGCGGGCGACGTGCAGACGCTGGAGATCACCAGGCCCGATGGCTCGGTGTGGATCGGCAAACGCGAGCAGGCGGGCGCTGGCCAATCGCTCGCCTTTCTGGGCACCGATCAAATCGGGCTTTACCGGGTGCGCGCCGCCGGCCCCGACGGAACCTTCGTGCGACAGCCGACGCAAGACTTCGCCGTCAATTTGGATCCGCGCGAATCCAATTCGACGAGGCTCGCCGCCGAGAAACGTCCCGACCGCATCGCCGTGAGCAGCGCTGGAGCCAAGCCGCCCAAGCATCGGGTCGAACTGTGGCACGGACTCGCGGCTGGCCTGATCATTCTTCTTCTCGCAGAGTCGATGCTGAGTCTTCGCTGGCGCCGCCTGGCGGCTGTCGAGGACGTGCCTGAAATCGGACCGCCCTCATCCCCTTGAGAAGCCGTCAGGTCATTCAGGTCAGGGCGCAGTCGCCAAGCGCGGTCCGCACGGCCTGACCGAGCTCTTCCCCGAGCGCGCTCTTCGTGACGAAACCGTGTGCTCCCGCACGGCGGGCCAGCGTGGCGTAGGGCGACTCCGGCAGCGAGCTGATGACGATTACCGGAAGGCCGGGCTTCGTCGAGCGCAACGACCTGAGCACGTCGATGCCGCCGCAACCAGGAAGGCGCAAATCGAGAAGCACGAGATCGAAGGATCGCTCGGCGACCAGCGCCAACCCCTGCTCGCCCGACGACGCCGACGTCATGGTGGCTTCAGGCACAACCGACGCAAGCAACTCACCAATGCGTTGGCTTACAGCGGGGTGATCGTCGACAAGCAAGATCTGCTTCATGGGCACGGCAACTTCTCCCATCAGCTATGTCGCCAGAATGGCCGTGCTTCGTATGCCGGCAGGAATCCGAATTCCCTGTCAGGCCCGGTCCTACATGCGAGCCTCGATCCCTTTTTGGCCGCCGTATTCGGCGGGGTACGACCCCGCTACGCGGTGCGAGGCGTCTAGGGCTAGTCGACGAGGCCCTCGCGCAGGGCGTACTGGATGAGCTCGGCGTTGGTGCGCATATGCATCTTCTCGAGCAACCGCGTTCGGTAGGTGCTGACGGTCTTTTCCGAAAGCGCCAGGTCGACGCCGATTTCCTTCACCGTCTTGCCAGTCGCCAAGGCACGCAGAACTTCCAGCTCACGATCCGAGAGCCGCTCGTGCGCCGGGCGCGAACTGTCACTGCGCAAGCTCTTGGCGAGCGTCTCGGCAAGCTTGGCGCTGACGTGCGTGCCTCCGGCCAAGACCTTGCGGACTGCGCCCGCCAAGTCTTCGGCCGCACTGTCCTTGTTCACGTAGCCGGCGGCGCCTGCACGCAGCGCCCGCAACGCATAGTGATCCTCGGCGTGCATGCTGAGCACCAGCACGGGAACCGTCGGCCGCAAACGCTTGATCTCGCGAAGCGCATCGAGACCACCTCGACCGGGAAGCGAGATGTCGAGCACGACCACGTCCCAGTCCGAGGTCTCCAATTGCTCGATGGCCTCGGATGGCTTGGCCGCTTCACCGAACGTCACCTTGCCGAGCGACTCGGTGAGGATGTCGCGAACGCCTCGCCGAACGACGGCGTGGTCATCCACGAGGAGAATGCGTGTCACGCCGCGCCCCCGTCCTGAAATCCCGTGCCGTCAGCGTAGATGCAATGCCCGGTCGAAACGCGCGCACACCCGTGCTGCCGGCTCTCTCTCGGGGCAGCATTCCAACGAGTCACCACACAGGGCCGCATTCCCCTCATCTCTCGCTCGCCACTATAAACCATTCCCGCCGTCGCGGGCACCATCCTCATCGACGGAATTTTCACACCGATAAAGTGACGGCACGAGCACGACTTGGCTCGCCATGGCCGCAGACTCGAGCTAATCGTGGCCGAGATCGCCGTCTTGCCGACCGGTGAGATCGAGCACCGGGCCGCCCGTGTCCTCGTCCTGCATACCGTGCATGAGGCGCGCCCTTACCCGAGTCACTTGGCGTTCCTTGTAGCGCTCGTGGCTGTTTTCCCCGAGCTCGTTGGCCTGCGACGTCCGCGTATCGACGATTTGGAACTCGGTGAGTACGAAAACGATGTTTCCGGTGTCGGCGAACAGCGGATCGTCCGGCGGAAGGCCGAGATGCTTGTCGATACGCACGGGCAAGTCTGCGACGAAGTTGATCACCCGGTAGCTGGGGCCAGAAAATTCGTTGCTTTGGGTCGAGCGCTTGTCCGGCGCATCGCTCGCCAGGTCCAAGAGCTCTGACAAATGCGCGCGCAGGGCCGCGTCGTCTTCCACGAGCGACTGCAGATCGACGATGTCGTTCTGAGACTCGCCAGGAATGACGTAGTTGAACGGAACCAGCCGCTGCAGCAGCTCCCGTAGGACGAGCACGATTTCGTCTTCGGTGCGCGTGATCATGCGGAAGCGTAACTTGTCGTAGACGTGCGCGGCGATGTTGTCGCGTTTCGCGAGCAGCTTCGTAATCAAACTGTCTTGCTCTTTGCGGCTCCACTCGAACTCGATAATCTGACAGCCGGCGCCCTTCATTTCCTCAACGGTCCGCAGGACTTTGTCCTCGACGAATTGAAAGATCTGGTCAGGACTGACCGAGAGCCGCGTGGCCAGCTCGCCGCCCGCCAGATGGTGCAACACGTGCATGACCTTCAGGACCACGCACGCCTGCGTACGGCGCTTGCCCTTTTGCGAAGCGATCAGCAAGAGATCCCGCGCCGGAACGCGCGCTGCCACGTCCTCGGAAACGCGTAAGTCCAAGTACCGTTCGAGATACTCGACGGACTGCTCGCGCAAATCTTCGAGGCGAGCCATGTCCTCCGGATTCGTAGGGTCGTACTCGTTGATGCGCAGAAAACGATCGACTTGCTGGCGATCCGTAAAGTACAGCCGGTGCCAATCGATCACGGAGCCGCCGCGCAAGAGGTTGCGAATAGCGGTGATGTCCGCGCCGTCGAAATGCGACAGCCCAGATTCTACCGCCCCGCCATCGGCAGCGCCGTGGTGGCCAGAATGAGGTGCAGGTTCGGTATTTGCCGGCGTCATGCGGCCCTAGCTATCGGCTCGAAGTGGCTGGGAGTGTAGGCGCGCGAACCCTCACCGGCAAGGTGAATCCGTGCTGCCAGCCGCGCTAGGCGATGAAGTGCAGCGGAATATCTCCGCTTTGCTTGGGCTAGCTCGTCTTAACCGCCGCAGGCCTGCCGATGCGCAAAGTGGCCAAGAAGATGGCTACGGCCCCGAGCGAGGTGAGTGCGCTTCCGATGACGGGAATGGTAGACATGCAGAGCATGTTATCCTACATGTAGGGATTTGCAAGCTCTTGCGAGAAAGCCTTGCAGAATTTCACTCTCAGCGCTTTCGTTTCCGCGCCCGACGGCCACGAAACACCGCGCCGACAAGCAACAGACCAAACAAGGCGGTCGAACCGAGGGTAATTCTCCGTTCCGCAAGTTGACCGCGGTTCTCATAAGAAAGTGACACGCAGTAGCTCACGGCCAATAGAAAGCCCCACAGTAACTGCTGGCCGAGCGCATAGAACGCCTCGGCCGACTCCTCGAACCGGCGCACGCGCACTTGCACGTCGCCGCGGGTGGCGACGTTGAGAAAGCGGCCCAGCTCATTCGGCAAAGCGAGGGCCGAGAGCGTCGCCTCGCGGGCGGTCTCGAGCACCGTCTCGGACCACTCTTTGCGCTCGCCCAAGATGAAGCGATCCACGTACGGCTGAATGGCCTCGGCGGGGTTGAACTCCGGCGCCAGCGTCGTGCATACACCCAGCAAAAGTAGCAGCGTGCGCTCGAGCAGCACCCATTCTCGCGGCACGTGAAAGGCGTCGCGCAAATCCGAAAGGGAAACGTCGAGCTGCCGCAGATCCAGCAGCGTTGCAATTTGGCCGCGCAGGTCGAGCCCCGAACTGAGCGAGCCGGTCGAGAATTCCTGAAAGCGCATCTGCGAGCGAAACCGCTCGTAGAAATGCTGAATGACTCGGTCGAAGACTTCGTGGTCCGCATGGCGCGAAATAAAGCCCATCTCTTTCATAGCGGCGACGATGCGACCAACATCGCGCGTGACCGCGCCCTGCAGAAAGGTCACGA
>CAZTTW010000086.1:0-10420 GCA_964616265.1 uncultured Myxococcales bacterium
AGGGCACGCCCGAGCGATAGATTTGTCCGACGAAGCCGCGGTCGGAGGGAATGCGCTTGCCGAGCAACTGCCCGCCGCCGGCGCCGTACGCCGCAATGAACGTCAGGCGTGGCGAGCGCACGCCGGAAAGGGTGGCGCGTGGATCGTCGAGCAGAATGCCGCCTCCCTGCGACGGCACGAAGTCATTGGCGCGCTCGAGAATTTCGCGCAAGGCCGCGTCCAAGCGCACATCCCAGCGCTCCGTGTCCTGATCGCGCCGTGAACGCACGAAGAAGCGAGTGATCTCTTCGGCCGACAGCGTGAGGATGGGGCCGGGCTCAACGGGTGGATTGGGGATCGACTGCTCTTCCATGAGCGGACCTTGCGGGATGCCCGATCGCTCCTCGGGTGTTGGAACGGCCGCATCCTGCGAGCTCCGCCTAGCCTTGAAGTCGATGTCCACCACGCGCCGTCTCTCTTTGGAATACAAGGTTACTCAAACTCCTCGGATGGGTCCATCGCATAGCTGTTATGGCTACCCAAGCACAGCGGCGGCAAGCTTCCTTGGCCTTCTGCCCACGAATGAGAAGTGTAGGCGCGGGAATGTTCCACAGCCAGAGTGAAGGTGCCGATTCTTGCGGGAACATCGGCGAGACGGTACCTTTTCTGACGGGCCATGAGTCAGCGCCGCAAGCACAGCACGGGTTGGCATGTCGCGGTCGCGGCTGACTTAACGGCTCGTTGCGAGCCCTCGCGCTGACATGCCTTACCTTTTGCTCGCGCTGTCGTTTACCTCGGGCATGTGCGGCATCGCCTACGAGATTCTCTACGCGCGACTTCTGACCACCTACCTCGGCGACATGTATTTCGTGTCGGCCGCCATCCTGGCTACCTTTCTCCTCGGCATTGCGGTTGGTTCGTTGGCGGCACGCCGCCTGACGCGCTGGCTGTGGTTCATCGAACTCTTCATCGGCGCCTATGCGGCGGCGCTAGCAGCCGCCTTCTCGATGCTCAGCAGTGGCTTGCTCGGCTTTCTTCACCCGCACATCGCCGGAAGCCCGGCGTTCGTCGTGCTCGCGGTCTTTGCCATGCTCATCGTGCCGGCCTCGCTGGTCGGCACCAGCGTACCGCTGTTCGCGGCATACCTGCGCGGCTACTCGACGCTCGGACCGACGCCAACCTGGTTCGATCGCGCCTACGGCTTCTACAATCTTGGCGCCACGTTTTGCGTCTTGACGATCGAATTCGTGTTGCTGCGCCGGCTCGGGATTCGTTCGACCTTGTGGGTGATGGCCGCGATGAACTTGGTGAGCGCGACGGCGCTGGTTCGCATTCCCCCGCCTGGCGTCGGGAGCGCAGAATCTGCGGCTCCGACGTCCTCGTTGTTCGACCGCCGGGCGCTTGCCCTCTTCATGGTCAGCGTCGCCAGCGGTTTGTTTCAGATGCTCTTTCTCAAGTTCGTGGAAGTTTTTTTCGGTCCCTACCACGAGAACTTCGCGGTCTCGGTTGCGCTCGCGCTCCTGGGGATCTCGCTCGGGACTCTCTGGGTTTACCGTCGGCCGTCGACCTTCCAGGATGTGCTGCTGCGCGGGAGCATCTTGGTGTCGGTTGCGTTCATTCTGCTCTATCCGATCGTGCGGCTTTGGGGACACGTGAACGCCGCGCTTTCCGACCTGGGTTGGTCGCCCACGCCGGGCAAGATGATCTGCCTGGCCTTGCTGGGCCTGCTTCCCTTCGCGGTGTTCGGCAGCACGGTGCCCGCGCTGGTTCGGGAGCAAGAGGAATCCGGACATGCGGCCGGCACCTTGCTTTTCGTGTCGAGTATCGGCAATGCGGTCGGTTATCTCGCGGCCGTGTTCTGGGTGTACGAGCACGCCTCGTACCGCGCGATGGTGCTGCTCTTGGCCGGTTCGCTCGGGGTGGGCTCTCTACTGGTGAACGCGCGCCGATGCCTTCGCGGCAAGCTCAAGGAAAACATCGTCGCCGTGGCCGCACTATGCGTGCTGGCTGCGACCTGGCCCGAATGGTTCTTCGCACTCGAATACCAGGCCTTCGTGTCGCCAGCGGCATTCGCGCAGACCAAGGGCAACATCGAGAAGGTGGAGGTGCTTCGTCGCTTCGATAGCCAAATCAGCGTGGTCACAACCTCGGGCGGCATCGAATCGCTCAATATCAACGGCTACCGCAGCCTGATGGCGTACCGAGGGCATACCATCGCCACCGAAATCGTCTATGGCCTAGCTCCGGCGGTGTACGCGCACCCGCGCGGCAGCGCCCTCGTGCTCGGCGTCGGTACCGGAATGACCGCCGGCACCGTTTCCCTCCTCTTCGACAAGGTAACCGCGGTCGAAATCAATCCCGCGATGCTGGAGCTGCTTCCGCGTTGGCGCGACCACAATTTCAATTTGCACGAGCGCTCCAATGCCCACCTCGTGCTCGACGACGGGCTGTCCTACATGGCCCGCCCCGGCGAACGCTACGATGCCATCTTGAATACCGTCAACACACCGCTCTACTTTTCGTCGAGCAAGCTCTACACGCGCGACTTCTTCGAACTCGTGAAGTCGAGACTGGCGCCGGGCGGGATCTACAGCTTCTGGTTCGATTCGCGGGCGACTGAAGAGGGTGCCCGCATCATCTTCGCCACCCTGACGAAAAGCTTCGCCGACTGTGCCTTCGTCTATCTGCGTTCCGGCTACTGCCAGGTCATCTGTTCGCCTCAGCCGCTGCATCCTCGGCCGCTTGCCGAGTCCGAATGGCCCGAACCCATTCGCGAGAAGCTTGCGAGCCAGTCGCTCTTGCCCGTCACCGAGTTGGTGAATTCGCTGGTTCTGCCGCGCCACCGTCTGTTCGGCACCGATTGGGGCACGCGCCTCAATACCTTCGATCTGCCAGCGCTTGAATACACGATGGCCTCGCGCTCGCTGCAACTCGACGCTGGTCTCTTTCGTGTCTACGAGATGTTGGGCATCGATTTTCGAGCGGCCATCGCGCGGCAGCAGCCGCTGTCCGACGCCGAGCTGGCGCTTCGGTGTGCGCACGAGCGAATTTTGGGCGGCATCGCCCAACCCGAATGTTTGGCGGCGCTGGGAATCAGCGATGTCGGTCTTGCACCCTACGAGTACATCCGCCCCGTCTTGGCTGCTCTGCACGGCTCAGACGCGAAGGAACGCGAGACGCTGGTGGGTCGGCTTTTGGCGCTCGGTCACGCCGAGCTGGCCCTCGAGGAAGCTCGCGCGCTCGAAGCCGATTCGGGCGACAACCCGTCGACGCGACTTTTGCGCGTATGGGCCGAGCTGCGCAAGTCGGGTGATGTCAGCGACGCTGAGCTTGCCGATCTCGCTCGCCTGGATCCCGTCTCTCCCGACGTACGCCGTGCGATCGTTTCGACCTTGGCGGCGCGCCAGCGCTGGGACCAAGTTCTTCCCCAGCTCCAGGTGCTGAGGCGTATGCATGCGTTCGGCGAACGCGAGGCCAAGCTCGAAGAGCTTGCACACGGCTTTCTTGCGGGCTCGGAACCATGAACCGGAATCTGCGCTTTCTCACCCTCGCCACCCTGCTCTCGGGCGCGGCGTCTCTCATGCACGAAACCCTGTGGATGCGGTTCCTCAGCACGGCGCTCGGCTCGACGGTTCAGGCGGCCGCGGCAGTCTTCGCGGCTTTCTTGGTCGGCCTTGCCCTCGGGGCGCGCGTCTTTGGCAGAATCCTCGATCGCAGCCGGGTCGTCCGCTCGTACATTCTCCTCGAAATCGGCATCTGCGTTTTCGCCGTGGGCGCTGGTCTGCTCTTACACGCGTCCCGCGAGCGCCTACCGGCCATTCTCGGTCAGAGTATCGGGCTGATCGGCATGCTGCGCGCTTTTGCCATCACGTTGGCTTGCGTTCTCATTCCTACGATGCTCATGGGAGCAACCTTTCCGGCCGTGATGTCGGCGGGGCGACGCCTCGGGGCAGGCGACGCAGGGATGCTGGGACTCTACGGTAAGAACACGCTTGGGGCTGCGGCGGGCACCCTGCTCTGCGGTTTCTACGTCATTGCCGCGTTCGGCGTGACCGCCACGCTGCTTATCGCCGGCGGGCTCAATCTGCTCGCCGGCCTGCTCTGCGTACCTCTGTTGTCGGCCGAAGCGACGCAAGCAGAGCCAGCCGCACGGCAGGTGCCGGCTGAGCCCGCTTCCGGAACGGCAGAGGCGATGCCCCAGGCCTGGCTCTACGCGATTTCGCTTCTGAGCGGAGCGGCTATTCTGGCTCTGGAGGTGGTCTGGACGAGAATTGCGTCGTTCACCCTGGGCAACCGAACGACTGCCTTTTCGACGCTGCTCGCGTCGGTGCTCTTGCTCCTGGCCGTGGGCGCTCACCTGTCAGGCTGGCTGGTGAGGCGTTTCGCAGGTCGTATGACCGGCTTGCTGGCTGCTCTCCTGCTCGCGGCGACGGCGGGAATCGTGCTTTCGACCGTCATCGTCAATGCCTGGATCCTCGCCCCTGACAGTGCTCAAAGCATTTTCCGCCACAGTCCAGCCGCGGTCGTTCTTCTGCGTATTCTTGGCGTCGGGCTGGTGATGGCGCTGTTCTTGGTGCCACTTGGGTGCTTGTTCCCGACGGGGCTCTGCTGCCTGCGCGCGATCGAGACGCGTACCGGAGAATTGGCCGGCCGGTACTATCTGTGGAACACCATCG
The DNA here is from genome assembly GCA_964616265.1 of uncultured Myxococcales bacterium. GTDB lineage: Bacteria > Myxococcota_A > Polyangia > Fen-1088 > Fen-1088 > Fen-1118. The sequence continues at coordinate 4,656 of CAZTTW010000086.1, forward strand.
GCTCCGTGCTTGGTTCGCTGGCCACTGGCTTCTTGGTGATACCGAGCCTCGGCACCTTTGCGGGCGCGACGCTGGTTGCCTTCCTATGCGTGATCGGAGCGGCGCTGCTCTGCGTGCCGCTCGCGCGCACGACGAGGACGCGCCGGCTGGGATGGACGGGGATCGGCACGGCAGTCCTTGCCATCGCCGTGCTTCCGATCGTGATGCCGGAGCAGCTTCACCTCGCGCGCGCTGGCGAGCAACCGGTGTTGCGTGTCGAAGACGAGTGGGGCGTATTCCAGCTTTCGGCTCTGCCCGACGGACGTCTTCGGGGTACCAACAATCGGACTGATTTGGTCTTTCTTTTGGGCGCCTTCGATACGACCTACGTCCAAGAGATGCAGGCGCACATCGGCTCGTTCATGCGACCCTCGGCGCGTACGGCCTTGGTGCTTGGCAGCGGCTACGGCATCACTGCCGGCGCGTTTACGGTGAATCCGCGCATCGAGCACATCGACGCAGTGGAAATCTTGCCCGCGATGGTGGCTGCCGCGGATCGCTTCCAGCCCTACAATCGCGCCTATCACCGCAATCCACGTGTCCGAGTCGTCGTAGACGACGGCCGTCATTACCTTGCCCGAACGCCGAATCGCTACGACATTGTCTCCATCAATGTCACCGATCCCCACTTGCCCGGCGCGGCGGCGATGTTCAACGCGGACTTCTACGACGTCGTCAAGCGCCACTTGAGCTCCGACGGTATGGTTATTCAGCACGTGTTCGGCAGCGACAAGGACGTCGCGCTGTCGACGCTCAAGCACGCGTTCCACTACCTGCGCGCGTTTCCGTCGTACAAGACCGGGTTCAACGTCGCCGCCTCCGACAGCCCGCTGCGCCCCGAACGTGCCGCCGTCGAAGAGCTTGCTGCTCTTCCGAGCATGCGCGAGGCGCTGGCCGCTCTCGGCGTCGTGCCGCCGCTCGACGCGTGGACGACCTTCTCGCGCGGCTTCCCCCCGTCGGCCTTGCAGGGGCTGCTGCGGACCGATCTGGTGTCCACGGACGACAAGCCCTTGCTCGAGTTCTCACGGCGCGGAGACGCCCTGGCGTGGTTCTTCAGCAACGATTGACGGGCTACACCACGCCGGCTGCCTCGGGATCGCGGGTGCCGCGGTAGGCATCGCGCAGACGTACGCGGCGCTCGAGATCGCGCACGATCGTTTGCGCGACGTCCATGCCGTAGATTTCGCGCAGCGAGTGGATGCCACCCGGCGAGAAGGCGTTCAGCTCCAGGATCTTGCCACCTGCTAGGTCGACGCTGACCAAGTAAAGCCCGTCGGCCAGCAGCTTGGGGCGCAAGAGATCGCAGATGCGCTCTTCGACCGGGCCGAACTTGCAGCGGCGTCGGGCGGGATGGAGGCGCTTCTTTTCCCCGTCGCCTAGGCCGGGCAACCGTCGGTAGATGGCGATCTTCTTGTCGACGCGAATCGGCTCGCCGCCCAGGAGCAGCACGCGCTTTTCACCTTCCTCGGCTTCGCGCAAGTATTCCTGAGCGACGGCGTAGCCATCTTTGGTGATGGCCGTGATGATGGGATTGAGGTTTTTGATTTGCCCGCGGCCCACGCGGAAGACCTTCTCGTGGCCAGCGTGTGCGAAGGGCTTGAGCACGGCTGGGCCGTCGAGGTCGCGCAAGAATGCCTTGATCTTCTCGGGCGAGCGCGACACCAGCGTGCGTGCGTGGACGTCGGGTGGCAGGTCGGAAAGATAGAGGCGTCCCCAGGCGCGAAAGACACCCTCCGGATCGTTGACCACGAAGGTCCCGTCGAGTCGCAAGCGCCAACAAAAATCTAGAATCGGCGACGGCGGGGCGCTTTGGGGCTCGCGCAAGGGATTGTAGCGAATGACGACCACGTCGAAGCCCGAGAGAATGTCGTCTTCGCGGACGGCGTCGGCCGAGGTCAATGCTCGGAAGAAATCGCTGGGCTTGGTGTAGTCGCCGGCGCGCACGCGGAAGGTGGTGGCGAACACGCTACCGTCGTCGAGAAAGGACAGCTCATCGGCGGCGACGAAGCTGACTTCGTGGCCACGGCGGTGTGCCGACCACGCCAGGTAGTTGCCGGCGAACGTCGGTTGCAGGGTGGCTACGTTTCCAATGAGGAAGCCGATGCGCATCGAGGCGCGTCAGTCTACCTTGCCTCTAGGCCGGCGCACGAAGGGGTTTCACGTCGCACCGACCGCACAGATTTAGCCAATTTCAGACGATTAGGACATCCAATGTGTTTATTGGCTCCAGATCGCAGGTGCAAACTGACGGGTCTGTAGTCCCCGCTCGCAAGGAGGCGTTTGATGCGATGTTTTGCGTCGAAATTCGAGAGTTTCTCCGCTACAGCGTGTTTGTCGTTCATTGCTTTGGCGTGCTCGACGTCCGGGTCGTCTGAGCCTAGCGGAACTGGAGGCGCGAACACCTCTGGCGGGACCACTGCTTCCGGTGGCCACGTGAGCAGCGGAGGGAGCAGCGGTTCGGGCGGCGCGATGGAGACAGGTGGTCAATCGGGCGCGGGTGGATCCTCGTCGCTGAGTCGTCCAGGCTCCGGCGGAACGATGGGAACGGGCGGAACGGTGGGAATGGGCGGAACGATGGGCATGGGCGGTCAATCGGGTTTGGGCGGTAGTATTACTACGGGTGCTGGTGGGAAGGGCGGCGCGCCCGGTCTTGGCGGCTCTGCCGGGACGGGGACCGACTCCGTCGACGCTGGCGTCATCAATCCTACCGCGTGCAGCACCGGCTCAGCGCAGGCAAGTGATGTGACCGTGAACCTCTCCGGCACGCAGCAAAAGATTACCGGTTTCGGCGTTTCCACCGCGTGGGCGGGCAGCTTCCGGGATCCCAACAAGGACCCTGATACGCTTTGGTCGACTACGACAGGGGCCGGGCTCACGCTTCTCCGCGTTCGCATCGGCGACGGCACCGCCATTGCCGTAAAGGCGGCTACCTATGGTGTCAAAGTATGGGCCACGCCGTGGGAGGTGAATAGCGCGGATACGACCGGCCCGAATTGTCCGGGAACCAGCTCGTGCACCAACGCGCCCAAGCTCAAGGATCCCCAAGACTGGGCCAAGAGGCTCGTGACCTACATCAACACGATGAAGACCGCGGGAGTGAACATCTACGCTATCTCCGCCGAAAACGAGCCGGACAGCGGCGGCATGAACGCCACGACCTCCTTCACCGCGGACGAGCTGGCCACCTGGATTAGCACCGCGATGGGTCCGGCTCTTGCCGACACCGGCGTGAAGATCATGGCACCCGAGACCATGAATTGGTACGGCTTCCCGGGCTACTTCTCTGCTATCCAAAAGGACACGGCCGCCTTCGGCTACGTCAGCATTTTTGCAAGCCACGAATACGGCTTAGGGCCGACCAAGCCCGAACCAACGATCTCGGATGCTGGCAAAGAGTACTGGGAAACCGAGGTCGACACCGGGTCCACCAGCGATGACCCAAGTGCCGACGGCATGGGTTCTGCGCTCCACTTGGCGGAAACGATTCACAACGACCTGACCAAGGCCAACCTGAACGCCTGGCACTACTGGTGGCTGTACGGCGGTGGAAGCGGCGGGCTCTACGACACGAACACGAACGTGTGGACGAAGCGATTCTGGATTATGGGCAATTTCTCTCGATTCGCGCGCCCGGGTTACGTGCGAGTCTCCACCTCGGGAACCATGCCGGCTGGCGTCCTGCTTTCCGCCTATCGGAACCCGGCCGACGGTACGGTCGCCGTGGTGGCCATCAACAAGAACAGCAGTGCCACCCCGATCTCGCTCTTCATTTCCGGCATCGTCCCGTGCAGCATCACGCCCTGGGTGACCTCGGACGCGGGTAACATCGTTTCCCAGACCCCCATCACGGTCAGCAACGCCCGCCTCACCGCCTCCCTGGCGGCCAAGAGCGTCACCACCTTCGTCGGCAAGCCGTAAGCGGGGCGGCAAGCGCGTGGGGAGCCGCCGAGCTCTCGGGACCTACGCAGGCCCTGCCCCTGCCCCCTCGGGCCTGCGGCCCTCGCCCTCGTCGGCGCGGACCATCGCGCGCGGCCGAGCGTAGCGAGGGGGTGGCAGGGCGGGTGGAAGGTGCCGTGGGTTTGGAAACCCTCTTAGGGTTTCCATTACAATCCTGCCACGTGGTGGCGTTTTAGAATGTCGGTCAGAGCGTCGAGTGGCAGCGCCGGAGCAAAGTGATCCGACTGTCCTCGCATGCTTTCGGCCATGCACACGGCGTTCACGATGGCTTCTTCGGTGCATTCGACCACGGCTTCGTAAAGCCCGTCGCAGGCGTCGTCGAGCAGCACTTCGATCTGGTGGGTTAAGCCCGAGATGGCGCGCGGAACCTTGTTCGCCGTCGAGAAGCCGATGACGATCTCCCCAGACGCGTGCGCTGCAAACGAGCCCGTGCGCCCGATGCCGAGCGCGGCTCGCTTGCACAAGCGCGAAATCTGCGACGGTAGAAGGGGTGCATCGGTGGCGACTACGCAGATGATCGAGCCGGCGTTACGCACGCGTTTGGCCTCGTCGGAAAAATCCGGCGCCAGGATTTCGCCGACCGGAACGCCGGCGATGCAGAGCGAATGCATGAGGCCGAAGTTCGACTGCACGAGAACGCCCAGGTTGTAGTCGAGCTGTCGGTCGTCGCTGCGCAGGACCACGCGGCGCGAGCTGGTGCCGATGCCCGCCTTGAAGTCGCACGTCACAAGGCCTGTGCCGGCGCCCACCGAGCCTTCGGCCACCGGCTCGTCACCCCTCGCTTGCTCGATGGCGCTGTACACATGCTCTGGGCGCACGTGACGGCCAACGGCGTCGTTCAGCCACGAGTCATCGCACTCGCCGACGACAGGAATAATGGCTTCGTCTTCTTGGCCAATGCCGGGATTCTTCCGAGTCATCCATTGCACGGCAGCGTCGGAAACTTTACCGACCGACATGGTGCTAGTGAGCAGAATAGGTGTTTCGAGCAAGCCCCATTCGTCGACCTGCGTAAGTCCCGACACTTCGCCGGCGCCGTTGAGCACGAACGAGCCCGCCAGCACGCGGTCCGAATAGACAGCCTCGCCGGGCAGAATTGCCGTCACACCCGTGCGCACGGGGCCTTGGCCCACAACCAGCGGGCCTTCACCATGAATCAGCGTGGTGTGGCCGACGCGCACGCCAGGAACGTCCGTGATGGCGTTGCGCGGGCCAGTCGGTAGGCGGCCAATGGAAAATCCCAGGTCTCGAAACCGCGAGCGCATGACGCCTTCTCGCCGATGTTACGACGTTTCGGAGACGACGACAGGTGTCTTCTCGGCGAGCGATGCCTTGTTTTCGGCTTTGCTGTCGGGCTTGTTCTCAGTCTTGCTATCGCCGTTGCCGTTGCCGTTGCCGTTGCCGTTGCCACCCGCCGGCATGCGCGCCGCTTCCGCCTCGCTCCGCTCGGCCCGGCGTTTTTCGCGCAGGCGCTTGAGCCCGCCCGCCAGGATTTCGCCGATAAGCGAGCGGTAATCGATGTTGGCGGCATTGGCGATGAGACAGAGATCCGAATAGCCCGGCGTCAGCCCGGGCAATGGATTGACTTCGAGCACGTAGATTTCGCCGGTGTCGTCCATGCGCAAGTCGACGCGGGCGACATCGCGACAGTCGAGCGCCACGAAGGTCTCGCGAGCGATGCGCTCCATCGAGCGCAGCTCGGCGGGCGTCAGCTTGGCGGGGCACTGGTAGTAGACGTGCTTCTCCCACTCTTGCTTGATCTGGTAGTC
>CAZTTW010000087.1:0-10272 GCA_964616265.1 uncultured Myxococcales bacterium
GTGTGACATCTACCCTTATGCCCGCGACTTGTGCTCGGCAGACGTCGAGGGTGGCGGCTGCAGCGTCGCGCCACCGGCGCCGAGCAAGAACGCAGCGACGCTCCTTTTCGGTGGTCTCGCGCTCGGATTCGCCGCAATCCTTGCATGGCGCCGCATGCGGGTTTGAACCCCGCCGGTTGAAGCGATAGTCTTCTCCGCCTCATGCGTAAGGCAGTCGCGTTCATCGTCTCGATCGGGCTGGGCGCGATCTCCATGCCTGCCTGCGAGTTGGGCCAATCGGACGTCGTGGTTCGCGAACCCGCCCCTCCGAACGCTGCGGGAGGAGCCGGCGGCCAAAACACGACCGCTTCTACCGCCCCGTCCGTCGATGCAGCCGAAATCGCCGATGCCGTGGCGGCGCCGGACGCGATGCCGGACGCCGACGGTGCTACCGAGGCGAATGGCAGCGCAGGCGATGTTCTCGCCTCCTTCGACAACGCCGATCTCCCGCTCGCGGCTCTCGACCTCGGGCCGCCGAAGGACGCTTGTACGAGCGATGCCTTCGTGTTTTGCGACGACTTCGAACCAAGCGCCGGACGGTGGACCGAAAGCGGCGGCAATTGGGCCATTCGCGAGGACCCCAGCTGGGGCGATACCGAAGCTTACGGCCCCACCATTCCCATCGCCAGCCAAGCGTATGTGGCGTCCCTTGCGCTCAGTGATATGACCGCCGAAGCCGTGGTTTTTATTACCTCCTTCGGGCCGCCATCCAGCACCAATCGGGCCGAACTTTTTGCGCGCTACCAAGATTCGTCCCACAGCTACTCCGTCAGCCTGAGCTCCGATGGCAAGCTCGGGGTACGCAAGAATGGCAGCGGCCTGGGAACGCCCGCATCGGTTTCGATCGTCGAAGGCGAGTGGCATACGTTGAAGGTTCGCGTCTCGGGCAGTTCGGGCGCTGTTGTCATCGAGGGCTCCCTGGATGGCGAGCTCTTGGCAACGGCCCTGGATTCGGCTTCGGGCAGCACACCGAACGGCACGGTAGCGGTTGGCGTTTACGGAGCGACTCTTGCCGTTTTCGACGACGTGCGCGTATCAGTGCCGTAGCGATGATTTCTGAGCCCGCGCCGTCAGATGAAGGATGCACGCGTCGGTTGCCACGTCGCCCTGCACGTGGACCGCAAGAGGCGTCGACAGAAGAAGCGCTTCCGTTTGCGCCGTGAGCTGGTAGTCGCCGAGAGGCACTCGCAAGAAGAACTCGCCCTTGGGATCGGAAGTCACCCGTAGAGACGGCCGCACCAACCGACCCGTCAGCTTGGCCTCGACCAAAGCACCTTCGACACCCTGGCCCTGTTCGTCGACAACCCTGCCCGCCAGCGTGGCCCCTGTCGAGAGGGTCAAATCGCCAACGTCGCGTGCCTCGCCGGGAACGAGAAATACAGGTTCGTGGCGCATCGGCAACTTGCCGGGATGAAGGATTTCGAGGCGCGCACGGCCCGGCGAAAGACCGTCGATGGCAAAGCGACCGCTTCCGTCCGTCGCACCGGATCTCGCTCCGCCTGGACGAGCCAGTTGTCCGACCGGAAGCGCAGCCGCCTCGGCGGCAAGCGGAAGAGATCCAGAAACCACCACCCACTCATCATGTCCGCCCACCAGCGACATCGCGGAGACCTGAACCGCGGCCATCGGCTTGCCGTTCTCGTCGACCACACGCCCGCTGACCCGCGCCGTGCGGGCCAAGCGCAGCTCGAATGTTTCCACGGCGCGAGCGCCGAGTAGCGGCTCCGGCGCGTTCGTCAGCACGTTGCCCTCGTGCCGCGCGAGAATCTGGTATTTGCCGGGCGCGACCGGACCGATGCGAAAACGTCCGTCGCGGCCGCTCTGGCTCGACACCGGCAGGTCGCCGGAGGGCATGGTCGTGACGTCCACGGTTGCGTCGACGACCGGCCGTCCTGTGTCGTCGATGACTTTCCCCTCGACAAAGGTGCCAGTCTGCAACGACAGGCGGACATAGGGAGCGCGCACGAGCGATTCGTCGATGGTCACCTCCGAAGGCGGCGACGCGCGCGTGCCGAGCATTGCTCGCAAGGTGAATCGGCCGTTACCCAGCCCGCCAATGGTGAAAAGCCCGTTGACGTCGCTGGTTGCCGAGCGGGGCCATCGGAGGCTCGAGCTGGCCAGCGTAACGAGAGCGCCGGCTTGACGCCGCCCCTCGAGCTCGACGATGCCGGTGAGGGTTCGACAGCGGCCGTCGAGCATCAGTACCGCCGCGCCGTCAGAGGGAACCTCGCGCTCCGTTTCGAGCGTGGCAATTCCTGCCGCCTCGACCAGCAACGACCAGCGCCCCGCCCGCAACCCGGGAAGAAGGAAACGCCCTTCCTCGTCCGAGCGCGCTTGCGCTATTCCTTGGCCTCGTTTGCCTTTGGGCCAAGCGATGAGGAGCGCATCCGGAATCGCGACGCCGGTTCGATCTTGGACGATCCCTTCGAAATTCGACGGCGCCGCGGCTGGCGCAAGCGCGTCGGAAGGCGCTCCATCCGTCGCTGCTTGCCGGGCTCGGCCGCGGCAGGCAAATGGCGAAACGGCCGCCCAAAGGAGGACGACGACGAATACGGCTCGGTGCTTCGATTGCGAGCTTGCGGAGATCATCAACAGATGCTAATGCTAGCCGCCTTCGGAGAACCCATGCCAGCGCAGTGTGATATTTGCGGCAAACAAAGACAGGTGGCCAATCGAGTGAGCCACTCTAACATCAAGACCAAGAGCATTCAGCGCCCGAACTTGCAGCGCGTGCACATCCAGGTGGGCACTACACGCAAGCACGTTCAGGTGTGCACGCGATGCCTGCGCTCCGGTAGAGTCACCAAAGCCATCTAGCGCCGTAGCGCCGCCCAGCCTTCCGCTCGGCCGAGGCTTGCCTAAAGTGCGAGCGCGATAGCGTCGATTTCGACCTGTGCTCCGCGTGGCAACGCAGATACTTGCACGGTGGTTCGCGCCGGTGGTGGCCCGGAGAAGTAGCTTCCGTAGACTTCGTTCACCGCAGCGAAGTTCGCCAAGTCTACGAGGAAGATGGTACAGCGAACGACGTTGCCGAGCGCACTGCCAGCAGCGCGAAGAACGGCGTCGAGGTTCTTCATTACTCGGTGCGCTTCCTGGCGGATATCGCCGGCCCCTGCGACCTCGCCGGTCTGCGGGTCGAGCGGAATCTGCCCTGAGCAAAAGACCAGCTTGCCGGCCGGGGCTACCACGGCCTGCGAATACGGTCCAATGGCTTTGGGTGCATTTTCTGTCGCGACGATCTCGATCGGCATGCACAAACGATAGCGCCCTTCGCACGTGCTTGCCAACCAGCGGCCCCGGGGTATACGTTTCCGCGGTGAAATCGAGCTACCGTCCCTTCCGCCGCAAGAGCGAGCCAGAGCCCGCCTCGGCGCTGGTGTCCGACGTCGTCGGCAAGCTGGGCGGAAGCTGGCGGGGAAAAGAACAGCGTGTGTTCTTGATCTACGCCGACGTCGGTGGCGAATTCTTGCGCAAGCACACCCGACCGGATTCCCTGCGAAACGGGACTCTCTTTATCCGGGTTTCGAGCTCGGCGATTGCCCACCACCTGACGCTCTTGCGCGGCGAGATCCTGCAGCGCCTGGGCGCGCTCTTGCCGCCTGGCACGGTGACGGACATTCGCACGCGCGTCGGACCTCTCGCGTAAGTGAAAGGGGCCATGGCATGACAACGGAAAACGAGAACGAACGAGACCCAGCCTTTGATTCGAAGCGCAGGTTGTGCCCGGACGGTGCCTGTGTCGGCGTCATTGGATCGGACGGGAAATGCTCCGAATGCGGCCGGACCGCGAACGTCGAGCCGTCGACGGACGAGTCGGTCCCGACCGAAAGCGTCGAGGACGCCATGGTCGAAGGCCCGCCGCCCACGTCAAGCGACGATGGCGCCTTCGATCCCAACCGTCGCCTGTGCAGCGAAGACGCCTGCATCGGAGTCATCGGCGACGATGGACGCTGCAAGGTGTGCGGCAAGCCTGGCTGAGGTAGAACCACGCCATGGAATCCTTCTTCCTCGCTGCGTGTCGCGGACAATCCACCCCTCGCCCTCCCCTCTGGCTCATGCGCCAGGCGGGCCGGTATCTGCCCGAGTACCGTGACGTCCGCAAGCAGGTGACATTCCTCGAGCTGTGCAAAACGCCCGCGCTAGCGGTGGAAGTGACCTTGCAGCCGATTCGCCGCTTTGCTTTCGACGCTGCGATTTTGTTTTCGGATTTGCTGATCCCTCTCGAAGCCATGGGGCTTTCGGTCGTGTTTACCGAGGCTGGCCCCAGCTTGCCGGAGCCGGTGCGCAGCGCGGAGGACCTCAAGCGCATGGCGATTTTCGATCCATGGGAGAGGACGCCCTTCGTCTACGAAACCATTCGCGTCCTCAAGGACAAGCTGGGGAATACGCCGCTCATCGGCTTCGCTGGAGCGCCGTTTACGACCGCGACGTACGCCATCGAAGGCAAGACCGGCAAGCACTTCATCGAGACCAAGAAGCTCTTTCACCGCGATCCCGAGACTGCGCATCGGCTCCTCGGTATCATCGAGGCCGCTACGCGCGCCTATTTGCTCGCGCAGGTCGCGGCGGGTGCGCAAGCCATCCAGATCTTCGACTCGTGGGTCGGCGTCGTCTCCCCCGAAGAGTGGGATGAGTTCGTCTGTGGGCCGACGCAATCCCTGATCGCGGCGATCAAGGCGACAGGCGTTCCGGTGATCTACTTTCCCAATGGCGCGACCACGCTGCTCGACCGCATCGCGCGCGTGGGTGCCGACGTTTACAGCATCGATTGGCGCCTACCGCTCGGCGAGGCGAGAAGAAGGCTGGCCTCGGGAACCTCGGCGCCTTTCGCGGTCCAGGGCAACCTCGACCCTGCCCTCTTGCTTGGGCCTGAAGACCGCCTGCGCAAGCAGGTCGCGAAAGTCCTCGAAGAAGGTGGTGGCAAGGGGCACGTCTTCAACTTGGGCCACGGGATTTATCCCGAGACTCCCATTGCCAACGTCGAAGCGTTGGTTCACGCCGTACGTGGAAATTAGGCGCGGAGGCGGGAGTCAAGCGCGGGAGAATTGGGTTCTCGGCCCTTACTTCGTCTGAGCGAAGCAGCGCGGATCCTTGCTGGCAGTCCCGCTGACGTTGTACGTGAAGAAGGTCAACAGCTTGGGGCCGACCGAGGCGAACGGCAAAGCCTGCAGCGTGCCCGCCGTCGGACTGCAAATGCGTCCTTCGAACGACAAGCTGCCGAGGCTTTGGCCGAATGCGCCTGAGTCAGAGTCCTCGTCCGCATCGAACAGCGTCGCGATAGCCGTCGTCGCCGCGTGTGTGAGGTCGAAGATGCGGATCTCGCCCTTATTTCCCCGAGCTCCCGGATCGGCAACCATGAGTTGGGCCGCGCCCGTCGTGCCCAAAGGAAGCGGTGCGATCCTGCTGCCGAAAGCATTCGAGGTGACGCTGATGGCGACTTGCGGATCCGTGACCGAGTCGAGTGGCCCAAAGTAGAGGAGAACGCGATCGGGAGGCGCTCCGACTGCCAAATCCAAATTTCCGTCGCCGTTGAAGTCGGCGATGGCCAAGGACGAGCCAAATCCCGCTGACACTCCACCAGAGAACACCTTGGTCGGGCACGCCAGCGTGCCTGTCAGCGGATCGTACTGGACAACGACGACCACTCCTTGATTCGCACTTTGGCCCCCCAGCACGATCTCGTCCCTAGAATCACCAAGCAGATTGCCCACGGCAATAGGCCGGAAGCCGTAGTTCCCTCCAGGCGGCGGTGCTTTCAAGGCGACAGACAGGCAGTCCAGGGGCGCCGGAATGGCTCCGCTTGGAGGAATCAACTGCACGGTAGAGTCGCTCAAGGCAACGAAATCTCCGCCGGGCAAGCCGGTAATATTACCGGCTGCAACCGAGATTCCCAAATGGTCTCCCGGAGCGCCCATAGGCCCGGGCGTCAGAGCGAATTTCACGCTGCCATCTGCCGCAGTCGTCGTCGTGGCTATGCTGACTCGTCCCGTCGGCGTCTGCCCGCCGGGATAGCCAGGCACGCCAAGAAGGATCGTCCCGTCGGCCCGGATCGCCGAGCTGTACACGGCTCCGCCGAGATTGAGGGAGGTCTCAGCATCGCTGTCCTCGTGCAAGGTCACCTTGCCGTTGATGTCGTAGGTCGCCGTCGCAACGTAGGGCTTGTCGTTGCGGGTGACGAGTGAACGCGCGGCGACCGTCGAGCTCGTCTGAGGCGGCAAGGGCAAGACAAAGAGCGCGCCGGTACTGGAACCTCCCGTATCGGTGATGGTGACGGGAGCGTGGTCGAGGATCGAATTGAAGTCGCCTGGGTTGCACGCGGCAAAGCCCAGCGCAGCCAATCCACCAAGTCCACAAAAGAGAAGCGACGTCTTGAGCGAGCGCATGATCTAGAACCTCCCCGCTGCCGCCAGACCCGCCCCGCTTGGGACGTCCATGGGCGCGAAACCGAGCTTGGTGCCGCTCGGGGTGGTGTTGTTGTTGGTCTTGAAGGTCGCTGTGCTCGGAGGACCTGACTCGAGGAAATTCCAGGTGGCGAGTGCCGCCGTAAGAACGCCAAGACCGAAGCAGACGTCCGCGCCGATGTAGTAATACTTGCCCTTGTTCTCGCGCGAGTCGGACGTGGTCACGAGCTTGGACACATCGTTGACGTCCTTGTTGATCTCGTCCTTGGTTTGGTTTCCCTTCACGCCAAGATAGATCCCGCCGGCAAAGAACGCGGCCGAGAAAACCGCATCGGTCCAGGCTTTGCTGCGCGACGGCTTCGGGGAATAGCTGAGATCCATCGTCGTAAAGTCGGCCCGGCCAACGGTCAGCTTGCCGTCGTAGTTCTCCATCCCGTCTTTGCGGACCTGGAGAACGTGATCCCCTGGCTTGAGTTGCTGGTCGCACGGCAATGTGCAGACTTCTGCGCCGTCGACGAAGAGCTTGCCACCTTCCGTGGCTTTGCTACCCGCCTTGAGAGTGCCGTAGGCTACGGTCTCGAGATTGATGGTGTGGGTCGTCGCCGTGCCGGGCTCGACCTCGACGTCCTTCTGCGCAGGTTCGTAGCCGGCCTTTTGCACCCAAAGCGTGTGCTTGCCGGGCTTGAGGTGACCGGTGTATGGCGTGCGGCCGATAGCACCAATCTCGCGCCGGTCGATGAATACATCGGCGCCTGGGACATTCGAAACGACCTCGATCCAGCCGAGAAAGTGCTGTTCCGAGAGCGCAATGTAAACTTCGAGAATCTTGTCGGTGCGAGGAACGACCTGTCGCTCTTCGGGCTTGAAGCCTTTCGCTTCGAGGATGAGCTTGACGGGCCTTGGCTCCAAAGAGCCCTGCCATGGAGTCACGGCGAATACGCCCTTGGACTTGTCATCGAGGTATACGCTCGCGCCAGGCGGCTTCGAGTCGATGATGACAAGACTCTTCGTGGCGATGGCCGGAAGTACTTGCGCCGCGGCGGTCTTTTCCTCCGGCTTCTTGCTGGCGGCGGCCGCTAAGACTCCCTTCAAGCTTTCGATGCGCGCCTTGACCTCGGCGGCGTCGCGGGCCTCGGTATCGACCTCGATGTACTTCTGGAACGAGTCGATCGCCTTCTGGTACTGCAGCGCCTTTTCGTACGCAACCGCCGCATTGAAGAGAAACGAGCTGAACGGCTTCTTGTCGTACGCAGCCAGGAATTTCGCGGCCGCGTCCTCGAACTGGTCTTTGGTGTACAGCGTCTGCGCCTCTTCGAAAGCCGCTTTTGCTTCCTGAAGTGCCCCATCGGAAGCCGCCTGCTCCGCGGAAGATTTCGCTGCCGGAGCTTGCGCCGAAGCAGTTCCGGCAGTCAAAGAAGCAATTCCCACCGCCACGATTGATAAACAAGTCAACATTCTGAGCACATGCATCATAGTCCATCAGATTGCGCCAAGCCCCGACGTGGATCAAGTAGCAGTTGGGGGATTGCCGACCATTCCAGCGACGGATTGCGCCCAAAGAAAAAGGGACCTCGGAAGTCCCGAAGTCCCTTTTCTCGAACTGAGTAGCGCTTACAGCTTGCTGGCGATCATCGAGGCGAGCTCGACGGTGCGGTTGCTGTAGCCCCACTCGTTGTCGTACCAGCTGACGAGCTTGAAGAAGCTCGGGTTCAGCTCGACGCAGCTGCCAGCGTCGAAGATGCTGGAGCGCTCGTCGTGGACGAAGTCCATGGAGACGACCTCGTCTTCGGTGTAGCCGAGGATGCCCGAGAGGTAGGTCTCGGACGCCTTCTTCATGGCGGCCTTGATCTCGGCCAGGCTGGTCGGCTTGGCGGTCTTGAAGGTCAGATCGACCACGGAGACCGTCGGCACCGGCACGCGGAAGGCCATGCCGGTCAACTTACCCTTCACCTCGGGGAGCACGAGGCCCACGGCCTTGGCGGCGCCGGTGGTGGACGGGATGATGTTCTGAGCGGCGGTACGGCCACCCTTCCAGTCCTTCCGCGAGGGACCGTCGACCGTCTTCTGGGTGGCGGTGTAGGCGTGCACGGTGGTCATGATGCCCTCGGTGAGACCGAATCCTTCCTTGAGCAGGACGTGAACCACGGGCGCGAGGCAGTTCGTGGTGCAGCTCGCGTTCGAGATCACGTTGTGCTTGGCTGGATCGTATTTGTCGGCGTTGACGCAAAGGACGACCGTGATGTCCTCGTTCTTGCCGGGGGCCGAAATGATGACCTTCTTGGCGCCCGCGGTAATATGACCTTCGGCCTTGGCCTTCTCGGTAAAAAGACCGGTCGACTCGATGACGATGTCCACGCCGAGAGCCTTCCAGGGAAGCTCGGCCGGCGTCTTCGCGCTGACGACCTTGATCTCCTTGCCATTGACGACCAGGATGTCGGGCTCCTTGTCGGGCGCGGACTTCTTCGCCTCGACAGTGCCCTTGAACTTGCCCTGGATCGAATCGTACTTGAGAAGATACGCCAGGTTGTCAGCAGGAACGATATCGCCAACGGCGACGACCTCGAGCTCCTTGCTGTACTTGGGCGAGTCGGCGAGGGCGCGGAACACTAGCCGGCCAATGCGTCCGAAATCGTTGATTGCGATCTTAGTAGCCATCGTTTTTCTTGCTCCTGTGTGGGGTGCCGAGCACCTAGTGATACGTTGAAATTCGGCCGGGAATCTAGCACACCTATGGGGCGAGAATGACAACCTTTCCGTCGTTGCTTGCCCGGTTTCGCTTGCCGGGTTTTCCGTCTCGATGCAGCTACCAGAGTCCCGCTGAAAACGCGCGGCTACATGGTATTTTGCCGGCATGTTTCCCTTCTGGCGCGTCGGAGTTCTCGCAGCAGCTCTGCTCGTCGCTGCAGGCTGCGGTGGAGGTGAAAGTTACTGTCCAGGGCTTTGCGCCGTCGACAGTACGCATCCGACAATGACTATCGAGGTGGCGGGTGGCGTGCCCCTGCTGGCCAGCGCAAAAGTTGTCGGCGGACCGTGCTCTCACCTTCTCGTGGGTTCATCGGGCGAAGCCGGCGTCCCGACCGGCTACGCGGCCGTGCAAGTCACGTACAACGGAACCACGACATCGCCTCTGCCCTTGTGCATGATCGAGGTGACCTCGCTCGACGGGCAGGTCACCGATGTGACGGCCGAAGCCAAGGCCACGACCTTGGCGCAGGCCTGTTGTCCGGCGCAGACTTGTTGCGCGAACGCACAGGCAGTGACGGTGCACCACGCGGTCGCTTTCACGCAGGCCGTGCAAACCGTTGCCTTCGAGCCTCTCGATGCTGGCGCTCTCGACGGGGGTGGCTCGCTCGACAGCGGCGCTCCCTTCGATACCACCGGCGACGATGCGCCCATGAGCGGCGCGTTCGACGCCTCCGAGCTGCCCGACGCAGAAATCGACGCGGCCCTCGAGGACGGCCAAGTCCTCTTCGACGTTCTTGTCGATATCTAGGATCTGGTGTTCCTCGCCGAGCAGCTACGCACGAGCGCGCACGAGTGCGGGTTTCCGCTAGTGGGATTCGCTCCGGCGGAGCCGCTCGATCCTCGCCCGCTTCTCGAATGGCTGGAACACGGCTACAACGCCGGATTGGCGGCGATGAGCAAGCGCGTCCAAGAACGCCTCGATCCGAAGGCCATCGTACCAAACGCCAAAACCGTCATGGTGCTCGGCATACCTTACGGACCGCAAGACGATCCTCCTCACGCGCCTGTCGTTGCACGCTATGCCCGCGGCCGCGACTACCACTACGCGCACAGGGATCGTATGCGTGCCTTGCGCCAGCGCTTGTGT
>CAZTTW010000088.1:0-10244 GCA_964616265.1 uncultured Myxococcales bacterium
CCGCGTGCAACATGATCATGCCCGCGATGGCCACTGGCCAGCGGAGGGAGCGATTGGTCGTCGTCGCTGTAGCTGTTGTCGTCGTCATCCGCCACCTCCTCGAGGTCCGAGCAAGCGATAACCGATTTCTTTGTCGAACCTGTGACCGTCCCGCACCCGCAGCCGGACGCTGGATTGGCCGTTCTTGAAAGCAGAGGGAGCTTCCTTGATGAAGAAGGCTCGCACCACGGAGCCGTCGGCCGCCACGTGCAGAGGCTCGGCGTCGAGCAGAAGCTGGGCCGCGCCTTCCGCAATCTCCACGGTATAGGTTCGCTCGGCGTTTTCGCGGTTGCTGATCTTGATGCGCGCGGGATTCACGATGTCGCCACTCGGAAGCACCGTGAACGGCATGCCGAGCCCGCGCAAGAGGATGACGTCGCTCGGCTGTGCGCTCGTGCCCATCACGACGAGCAACGTGGCCAGCGCCGCCATGACCGAACCGTAGATGAAGACGCGCGGGCGCAGCCATCGCCCTTTTCCACCTTCGCGGCGGGCCTGCGTGCTGTAGCCGATGAGCCCGCGCGGCCGCTTGACCTTGTCCATGACGGCGTCGCAAGCGTCGATGCACTGGGCGCAGGCAATGCACTCCATGCGCAGGCCGCCGCGGATATCGATGCCGGTTGGGCAGGTCTCCATGCACAGACCGCAATTCACGCAATCGCCGACCGCCGGTGCATCGAGAGCGCCCAACCGGCGGCTGCGGATCGGTCCGCGAGGCTCGCCCCGACGCGCATCGTAGCTGACCACCAGGGAATCGCGATCGAGCAGCACCGACTGCAATCGTCCGTAAGGACAGGCGACGATGCAGGTCTGCTCGCGGAACCAAACGAAATTGGCGAAGACCAGCACCGCGGTAAACGCCACCACGAAGAAGGCCGTGGGATGCTGGCGAGGGGACTCGAATAGCCAAATGCGAAGATTGGAGACGCCGACGAAATACGAAAGAAAGAGGTTGGCGAGGAGCACGGAGATGAGCGCGAAGACCACATACTTGCCGACCAAACGGGCCGACGAAACTTCCCGCCCGAGGACGCCGCCACGCTTGGGCTTGCCGTCGAACAAGCGCTCAATGGGGCGAAAGAGGAATTCCATGTACACCGTCTGCGGGCACCCCCATCCGCACCACGCACGCCCTAGAACCGCCGAGAGCAAGAAGATCGTGACGACGACCCCGACGAGAAATACGGCAAGGAGAATGGTGTCGGATGGCAGGAACAGCTTGCCGAAGAAGGCCACCCGCCAGTGCCCAAGGTCGATGAGAAGGGCCGGTCGTCCCCCCATGCGAATAAATGGAAGAGCGATGAACAGGGCCATGAGCCCAAAGGCCACAATCCGCCGGGCCGACCAAAACCGCCCCGGCGCGACCCGTGGACGCAGCCAGCGCCGCGTTCCGTCCGCATTCAGCGTCGACAGAACGTCTTCGGGCGGTGTCGGTAGTGGCGCGTTCATCTGATCCTCGAAGCAAACCGAAGCCTTCGTGCGTAGCCTTTCTGTTCGGGATTAGGGCTGCGCCACAGGCTGCGGCCATGGCGGTATACGATCACCTTCTTGTCCTCGGGGGCCGGGCAAATTCTTCCCGCGTAGAGACGCCACGTAGGCCGCCACCAACACGATCTCGTTCGGGTGCAGGCGGGTTTTCCAAGACGGCATCGCGCCCGCAGCCGCACCGGCCGTGATCACCTTGGGAATGTCGGTCAGCTCTTTGACGTTCTTCCAGTAGTCGTCGGTCAGGTTGGGGCCAATCTGTCCCGAGGCATCGGGGCCGTGGCAAGAAATGCAATTGGCCTTGAACACCGAGGCCCCCACCAGCTTCCATTCCTCGTTGTGCATGTACTTGAGCAGTGTCGGCTGGTCGGGCTGCAGATCGCCGATGGTCGAAAAGCGCTTCTTGAGGTCGTCGGTCATGTCGAGCTCGTAGCCTTCCGCGACGGAGGTCGAGATGGTGCTGGCGTGGTGATAGAGGATGTACCAAGCCGAAAATACGAAGGTCGCGAAGAAGATCAGATTCCACCATCCGGGTGTCGGATTGTCGTACTCCTGGATGCCGTCGTATTCGTGCTCGCGCAGAAGGTCCTGACTCGTGTCGCCGCTCATGGCTGCCTCCGGTCATTGGTCAACACCTGCTGGGTCGCTTGCTCCTCGTCGAGAATCATCTGGGCATGCGCCTTCATCTCCGACCTCGGGCGAAACGTCACCCAGGCCACGAGACCCACGAAGGCCACGAGGGAGACGACAAACCCGACCTGCGCGTACCCGGCAAATCCAGCGTGACTTACCACATCGGTGAGATTCACAGCGCACCTCCTTCATGGGGCGAAGTCGCTGCAGGCGGCGCAGCGGGCGGAGTTGTCGCTGCCGCGATGGCCGGCTCGGGCGCGGCGTACAGATCCTTGCCAAGGCGTTGCAGATACGCCACCAAAGCTACCACCTGCTTGGTGTCGAGGCCGGCCGGGCCCTTTTGATCGACGATTTCTTTGGCGACCAGGGCCGCCTGCTTGCGCGCCAGCGCCGCGCCGGCCGACAGCGTGGCATCGTCGTAGGGAACGCCGACCTTCTTCATGGCTCGCAGCCGTGCAGGGATCCCGTCGAAGTCGATGTCCTTGTCGAGCATCCACGCATACTCCGGCATGATGGAGCGTTCGTTGATCTGCCGTGGATTCTGCAGGTGCAGGACCTGCCACACGCTCGACTGCCGACCGCCCTCGCGCGCCAGGTCGGGACCGATGCGACGGGAGCCCCACTGGAAGGGATGGTCGTACACGAATTCACCCGGTTTCGAAAACTCGCCGTAGCGCTTGGTCTCGGCGAGGATGGGACGAATCATCTGCGAGTGGCAGTTGTAGCAACCCTCTCCGAGGTAGATGTCGCGCCCCGCGAGCTCGAGGGGCGTGTACGGCTTCACCGTCTGGATGGTGGGCACGTTGCTGCGAATCAAGAAGGTGGGAATGATCTCGAAGAGCGAAGCGATGACGACCGCAACGGCGACGTAGGCCGTGAAGCGCAGGGGGAGGCGCTCCAATCGGCGGTGCCAAGCGGCTTGCTGCCAAACATCGATCGTGTGCGCCAGGTCGACGACCGCCGCGCCCTTGAGGCGGGACTTGGGCAGGGGTGGGTCCTGGAACCCAGGTGCCAGCGCCGCGACCTTGTGCACGACGATCTCGTAGCGCGCTGGTCGCCGCGCCCACGTGGCAAGCAAGTTGACGAAGGCCAAGACGGCGCCCAGCAAGTAAAGCGTGCCGCCAAACACTCGAACGACGTACATCGGGATGACCGCCGACAGCGTCTCGATGAAGTCCGGATACGCCAGCCGGCCGCCGTCGTCGATCGAGCGCCACATCGAGCCCTGCGTGATGCCCGCGACGTAGATGGGCACGATGTAGAGAACCAACCCCACCGTCGCGATCCAGAAATGCGTGGTGGCCAGCTTCTTCGACCACAGCTCGGTCTGGCACAGCCGCGGCATCATCCAGTACAGCATGCCGAACGTCATGAAGCCGACCCACCCGAGCGCGCCCGCATGCACGTGCGCGATGGTCCAGTCGGTATAGTGCGAGAGCGCGTTCACGCTCTTGACCGAAAGCAATGGCCCCTCGAAGGTCGCCATGCCGTAGAAGGTGACGCCCACGACGAAGAATTTGAGCACCGGATCGGCGGAAACCTTTTGCCAGGCCCCACGCAAGGTCAAAAGGCCGTTGAGCATGCCTCCCCAGGACGGCATCCACAACATGACCGAAAACAGCATGCCGAGGGTCGACGCCCACTCGGGCAGCGCCGTGTAGTGCAGATGGTGCGGACCGGCCCAGATATAGATGAAGACCAGGCTCCAGAAGTGGATGATGCTGAGCCGGTAGGAAAAGACCGGCCGCCCAGCCGCCTTGGGCATGAAGTAATACATGAGGCCGAGGAACGGCGTGGTGAGCAGGAAGCCGACGGCATTGTGTCCGTACCACCACTGCATGAGCGCATCTTGGACTCCGGCGTAGATGCTGTAGCTCTTCCAGGGCGCCGCCGGGATGGAGAGATTGTTGAAGATGTGCAGGATCGCGATGGTCACGACGGTCGCCGAGTAGAACCACAGCGAGACGTACATATGACGTTCGCGCCGGCGCGCCAGCGTGCCGAAGTAGTTGATCGCGAAGACCACCCATACGAGCGCAACCGCGATGTCGATCGGCCATTCGAGCTCGGCGTATTCTTTCCCCTGTGAAATGCCGAGCGGCAAGGTGATGGCGGCGGCCACGATGATGGCTTGCCAGCCCCAAAAATGGATGCGGCTCAGGACGTCGCTGAACATGCGCGCCTTGCACAGGCGCTGCGTCGAGTAGTACACCGCCGCGAAGACCGCATTGGCGGCGAATGCAAAGATGACCGCGTTGGTATGCAATGGCCGAAGGCGCCCGAAAGACAGGAAGGGAACTCCTCCACTGACCCTAGGGAAGGCGAGCTCGAGCGCGACGAGCAGCCCCACCAACATGCCAACCACGCCCCAGAGCACTGTCGCAAACGCGAAGGCCCGCGGGGTGGCCTCGTCGTAGGTGAATTCTTCGAGCCTGGCGGCGCCTTCGCTTGGCACGGCGGCAGTCTGGTCCATCGTGAGAGTCCTCCTGGGCAATAGAGATGCACGAAGCATACGCGCGATTCATGCCATTCGATATGTGGCCAACGAAAATCTAAACCTATCGAAAAAATCGGCGCAACTCGGCGAAATAGTGTAATTAAGGACCTACAAAGTCTCAATTATATCGAGTGCGGCTCGACCGCGAGCCTTACGCATGCCGCTGACCTCCACCGACGTGGGCAGAGGCCAGCACGGCGTCGGTTGTTTCCCTACCCCACGACCCTTGGAACCACGGGCGCAATCGCCGGCTCGGGCGTGCTCCCGCGCTCGCGCACAAAGGACCAGCCGGTCTTGAGGCCGACGGCGAACCAGACCAAAGCGGCGACGCCGACCAGGAACACGGAGTCGCCAACCATGCGCAACCAACGCAGGGTCTGGATGAGCGGCTGCTGCATGAACGCGGCGCTGCGAGCGAACCAGGTGCCGTGGTCGATGCTGGCAGCGGCTTGTGCCAGGCCGACCGGCAGCAGGCTGAGCGCGACCATGAGAGCAAGACCGCCGTTCATGGACCAGAACGCGACCGCGAGGGGACGATCGGCCCATTCACGCTCGGGCAAGAGCCGGCGCAGAACCAGCAAGGTCAGGCCGAGCGCGAGCAAGCCGTAGACACCAAACAGAGCGGTGTGCGCGTGCACTGGCGTGGTGTTCAGTCCCTGCATGTAGTAGAGCGCGATGGGCGGATTGATGAGGAAGCCGAACACGCCTGCGCCGACGAGATTCCAGAAGGCGACGCCCAGGAAGAAACGCACGGGCCAGCGATAGGTGTGCATCCAGGCCGCGCCTCGCGACATCTTGTAGGTCTCCCACGCCTCGAAGCCGATGAGCGCGAGCGGTACGACTTCGAGAGCGCTGAAGGTGGCGCCGATGGCCATGATGGAGACTGGCGTGCCGCTGAAGTACAGGTGGTGGAAGGTTCCCGGAATGCCGCCGACCAGGAAGATGGCGGTCGAGAACAGAACTCCGCGCGTGGCGGTGGTGGGCCGCACGAGACCAAGTCGCGTGAAGATGAAGGCCATGGCGGCAGTGGCGAAGACTTCCATGAAGCCTTCGACCCACAGGTGAACGACCCACCAGCGCCAGTACTCCATCACGGAAAGGTGCGTGGTCGCGCTGTAGAAGAAGCCGGCACCGTAGAAGAGCCCAATCGCCGCCGACGAGCCGGCAAACAGGATGACCAGCTGGCGCGTGCTATCGCGGCGCTGAATCGCCGGCCACAGACCGCGCAGCATCAGCACGAGCCACAGCACGAGCCCGACGAAGAGGGCGATCTGCCAGGCGCGGCCGAGGTCGAGATACTCGTAGCCCTGATGACCAAACCAGAAGCTGGCGCCGAGGCCGAGGTGGCGCTGCACGGACAGCCACTCGCCGGCCAGCGAGCCGAGCACGACGACGATCAGCGCACCGAACAGCACGTGCACGCCCAGGCGCTGATACTTGGGCTCGCGTCCGCCGACGGCTGGCGCCAAGAATAGCCCGGCCGCGAGGAACGCCGTCGCGATCCAGAACACCGCGAGCTGAAGATGCCACGTGCGACTAACGGCATAGGGAATCCACTGCGCGATGGGAATGCCGAAGAACGACTGACCTTCGACGGTGTAGTGCGCGGTCAACGCGCCGGTCAGGACCTGCAACACGAAAAGCCCGATGACCACGGCGGCGTACTTCCATATCGCGCGCATGGACGGCGTCAGCTCGATGGCACGCAACGGATCTTTTTCTGCCGGCACCGGCGGCGCTTCGTCGCGCTCGCGAAATGCCTTGTACCAAACCAGCGCGCCCACCCCAGCGATGAGCAGCACGATGCTGATCAGCGACCACAGCACATTGGCCGACGTCGGGTGATTGCCCACCAGCTCGTCGTGCGGCCAGTTGTTGGTGTAGGTGACGGCCAGGCCCGGGCGCTCGGTGGTGCAGGCCCAGGCGGTCCAGAAGAAGAACGCGGTCATGGCCTGGCGCTGGGCGGCCTCCGGCAACGCGTTGGTTTGCAGCGCATACGCCTGGCGCAGACGCGCGAGCGAGGGATCGTCGCCGAACAGCGTCCGGTAGTGCGTCGCGGTCGCGGCCATCGCCGTCGCTCGCAGGTTGGAAACGACCAGCACGCCGCTCTTGGCGTCGTAGCGGTTGGTGCGCATTTCTTCCTGCACGCGTGCCTGCACCGCTGCCCGATCGCCCACGCCGAGCGCATCGAACGGCTTGCCGTAGCGTTGCGCGCTCAGCTCGTCGACGAGCGTGGTCACCTCGCGATGCAGCCAATCCGCGGACCAGTCGGGCGCTTGGTAGGCGCCGTGGCCCCAAATCGATCCGACCTCTTGGCCGCCCGCGCTTTGCCACACCTGCTGGCCATGCAGGATGTCCGCTTTGGTCATGAGCAGCCGGCCGTCTTCGGTAACGACTCGCTCGGGAATGGGCGGCGCCTGTCGGTACACCTCGCGGCCGAAAACACCGAGCACGGTAAAGGCTCCGACGAGCACCACGCCGAGGGCAATCCAGAGCTTTGCGGTACGGTCCATGATTCGATTCCTTTCTGTCCCGCCCCTAGAGCAAGCGTTACGCCAGAAGGAATCCATATGAATTACGCTTAGATAGAATATTCGCTGTCGCATGGACAACAGCCAATAGATGTCTTACAAACATCGAATCGTTGTCCTTACAACAACATCAAACACTGCCCATTCGGTGCTATGGGATGGCCATGGAAGAGCGCCTCGTGGCCCTCGAAGTCCGCTACACGCATCTCGAACGCCAGGTCGATGAGCTGAGCCGCGTGGTGTTCGAACAGCAGAGGGTCATCGATCGACTGACCAAGGAGCTGACCGTCCTGCGCAAGTCGCTGGGCGGTGTGAAAGTTGGCTCCGGCGACGAGCCGCCGCCACACTACTAGGTGGTCCGTGGAGGCTGCCGTGAAATTGCCTAAGACCAGCGTTGCCTTTGCCCTCGCGATCCTCGCGAGCTGCCATTCCGGACCGAGTAACATGACTTCGCAGTCGGGTGGCGCAGGCGGCACGCGGGGTAGCGGCGGCTCGGTGGGAGCGGGCGGAATGCTCGCCAGCGGAGGAATCGCGGCGGGCGGGACGAGCAACGCCGGAGGAAGCGCGGCCGGCGGCATGGCTAACGCCGGTGGAACCGGCACGGGTGGCGCGCCAGGCACGGGCGGCAGCCAGCCAGACGCCGCGCCTTTCGCCGATGCTGCGAAACCAGACGGTACGGACAGCGGAATCGGTCCCGGCCGCGATGCCCCTGCTGGCGATGGAGTCTCCGACCTGGCGATGGATCGCCCGATGCCCGACGCCGCAGCGAGCGGCGTGTACAAACCAGCGTTCATCCTGGGCGCCGACGTGACCATCACCCTCGAAGACGAGTACTGGGGCGCCACGTACACCGACAATGGCCAGCAGAAGTCGCTCGAACAAATCCTCAAAGACCACGGCTTCAACTTCATCCGCCTGGACACGTTCGTGAACCCCAGCGCGCCGGACGGCTACGCCGCTAGCATGCCCGAAGCCTTCCGCGATCTCGCCCACACCATCACGCTCGCCAAGCGAATCAAGAAGATCGGCATGGGCTTCATGCTCGACTTTCACTATTCCGACACCTGGACGAACGCCGGGGCGCAGGCGACGCCCGCCGCGTGGTCGGGACAGTCGCTGACGACTCTGCAAACTACCGTCTACGACTACACGAAAGACGCCATCACGCAGCTTCAAGGACAAGGCGCGATGCCCGACATGGTCAGCGTCGGCAATGAAATCGCGAACGGTTTGTTGTGGGACGCCGGCCGCATCACCAATTCGAGCTTCGCCAACTTCGCCAGCCTGCTCAAAGCGGGAGTGCGCGCGGTTCGCGACGTGGATCCGGACATCGCTGTGGTCATGCATCTGGACAAGTGCAACAACTACGACACCACGAAGTGGTGGCTCGACGGCGTCCTCGGCCAAGGCGTGTCTTTCGATGTTCTGGGGCAGTCGTGCTACGCCACCGCGCCGAACGGTGTCGCCGGCTATCAAGGCACCCCCGCCGACTGGAAGTCGACGTTCACCCAATTGGCCAGCGCCTACCCCACCTTGAAATTCCTCATCGCCGAGTACTCCGCCGAGCAGCGCGCCGCCGGCGATGTGATGTTCGGGCTGCCGAACAAGCGGGGACTCGGGACGTTCAACTGGGATCCCACGCGTTCCTACACCACGCACCCGAACGATCCTCTGTTCAGCACCGACGGCGCGTGGAATCGCTATGTCACCATTCCCGCGAAGATCGGTCTGTACGACCAAATGGCCCATGACTATGGGCTTTAGGCGCGGGAAGACCTACGTTCGCCGGACTCTGAATCTCGGTAATTAGGGTCACGGCGGTCACGGCCGGACGGTCGTCGCGCATGCATCTCGTGATAACTTTGCGCCGGATCCGTGACCCAAGCCCCACCGACAACACCGTCCCGTCCAGCCGACGACGAACGCTCGCCCGAACCAGCACCGGTCCGTGTGCTGTTCGAACGATGGTGCAGCCGCGCCTCGCGCCCGCGTCCCATGCCGATTGCGCTGCTTTTCGGGATTGCCGTCGGCCTCATTGCCTGGTGGGCGACGTGCCCGCGCTGGGCGACCTTTCTCAACTGGGACTCGGGCGTCTATCTTTGGGATGTGGCGCGCTCGGGTCCGCATTGGGTGGCGGGCGGGTGGTCCAGCCATTTCGCCATGACCCAGCTGTACGCTGTCGCGGCCTGGATTTCGCTTCTATTCGGCGGAACTGCGATGCAAGGGTTCCGGCTACTCAATGCGGCCGCGTTCGGCCTGACGGCAACGCTGCTCGCACACACAGCCCAAAGGGCTCGACTGTCTTGCCGGCTGACCGCGCTGATCGTGGCCCTGTGGCTGCTCAGCTATCCGACTGTCCTCGATCTCGCGACTGTCGAAGACAATGCCGTCTTTCTGCCTTCTGCGGCAGCACTGTTCTGGCTGGCCAGCAATCGTCTGGGCCAATGGAGAGTCCGCGAAAGTCTGGGCGCCGGTCTGTTTTCCGCCCTCGGCATGCTGGTCTCGTGGCAAGCCGTCTTGTACCTCGCACCTGCGCTTTACATCGCGCTCTTCTTGGGGCGTCCGGAGCGGCGCCTGGCCGAGCGATGTGCGCACGGAGCTGCCACGTTGGTCGGCTTCTTGGCGACGTTGATCGTGTGGATTGCCCTTGTAGCCGCCACCACGGCATCGAGCTTCGCGCCGCTTTGGCAGAGCTTCGTAACCCGTCCCGAGCCCAGCCTGTTCCCGACCGGTGTGGACGGCACGCTGGCTCTCTTCGGCAACGTCAGCGGCATGTCGACCACCATCGGCATTGCGACGTACCGAATGATCCTGCCGGGCTTTCATTTGCCCTCGCCGTTGGCTCTGCAGAACATCGGAGGCGTCACGGTGGCGGCGCTGCTGGCGGTCCTGCTGGTTTCGGTGCGTCGGCTGTCAAAGCGCGGCGGCGGCCAGATCTATTTCCTGGCATGGATGCTGGTTTTCTTTACCGTAGCGACGGGCTACTACCAAATCGCCGAGCCGGACAACATCAAGCGATCCGACTTCGTTCCCTTGACCATCGCGTTCTTGGCCATCGC
>CAZTTW010000089.1:0-7419 GCA_964616265.1 uncultured Myxococcales bacterium
TCGTGGGCAACGTGGTCAAGCACAGTGGCAACGAAGGTATCTCGATGATCAACGACGTCATCAATTCGAACATCATCGGCAATTTCATCACCGACATCGCCGGCAGCGGCATGACCATCGGTCACCCGCAACACGTCTACCTGGGAGACGGAGGCGCGCACGAGAAGTTCGCCAAGGGCGTAGAAGGCATTTGCACCAAGATCACCATCAACAACAACCTGGTGTACAACGTGGCCACGCTGCGCGGATTCGGCTCGCACGCGGGAGTCACGGCGTTCTTCACCGATACGCTAACCTTCACTCACAATCACGTTCACACGGTCGCCTACAACGGCATCAACTTGGGTTGGGGATGGCGAAATTTCCCTGACTCCACCACTTGCAAGAACAACACCTGCAACAACAACCGCTTCACCAACATGATGACCCGCTTGCATGACAGTGGGGCGGTCTACACCCTTGGTCAGATGCCGGGAACGGTCATCAACGAGAACTACGTCAAAGGGATCCCAAACAATTCGAGCGGGCCCACCTATGGTCTGCACAATGACGAGGGGAGCGCCTACATTACCGAGAACGACAGTGTTCTCGACATCGACAAGGGCGTGACGTACACAATCAATTGCGAAGACTATGGGGCCAAGCACGACCTGACGATCCTGAGGACCTATGCGACAGTCAACAAGATGGGAGCCAAGCCGCCTAATAGTACGATCGACACGCCCATGGTGGTGACCGATGCCGTGTGGCCGCTGGCCCAGTACGGCTTCTGCGTGAAGTCTGGCGTCGAGGATGCATGGAGCAGCATCGTACCAAGCAGCCTGTTGCCCGTTCAGGATTACGTGTTCCCGGCGAGCTGCGAAGCTCCGACTGGCACGAGTAGCGTCCCCATCAGGAGCAGCGGAAATGCGGCCAACGCCGTCTGGTTCGCGCCGACCGGAACGACCAGCTTCGTGGCCGGCGGCACCATGACCAAAGCAGCGGGAGATGCGACCTCCATTGCCGCGCCGACCACTGCGGGAACGTATAAGTTGTTCGTCGTGGATTCCCAGGGCAAGCCGCTCGGCGAGTCGGCTTCTCTATTGAGAGTAAAGTGACGCTCTTCCCTCAACGGGAACAACTGCGAGCGCGCGCGTAAAAGCTGTTCGGGAGTTAATCCTCGAAGCTCGGGAATTTCTCCCGAGCTGCAACGCCAGCGAGGACTCTTCTGGCTGAGCTTGCCGCTTCATCCGTTCATTCAACGGCATCCAACTTGGTACGGCAGCTGCTTACCACAAGGGCGGAGCTCTGTCCGTCCCACGACACCTTCCGACAACGTCTTCCGTCAAAGAAGGAAATCGCGATGCACAAACCAATTTTTGCGTGGATGCTATTCACTGTCTCGGGCTGTGCCTTCAGCGCGCCAAGGCAAACAAGCGGCCCCGCCCTCGCCAAAGAAGGAGTTCAGGTCACGCTGGTTGGCCAGTATTGCGGTCAAGACACGGGGCCAGATTGGATGAACTTTGGCCTTTCGGAGATCGCACTGAAATTGGAAGTCAGCAATCGCACATCCGACGAGGTCCAAATCCATCGTGATCACATTCAACTGCTGCTCCAGCAGGCGCGTGCCGCCGAAATGAATACCTGGCACGCCGACCAGACCATCCACCTTGCCAGCGGCAAAGAAACCACGACCTCGGTCAACTTCTTCACGCCGCCAAACCAATCGTGCGCCGACGACCTTCGACTCGATCTCCAGGACGCCATCACCCTTCGAGACAAGCCGATTCCCCTCGCTCCCATCCACTTTATCGCGCAGTCACCCTGACCGTCACCTGGACACTGCGTTCTTGCGCGGCCGCGCCACACCGATCTCTGTTCATGCTCGCCTGACGCCGGTAGGATGGTAGCCATGCGCGTGTGTGGCTTCCTCGTCCTGGGGTTCGTCTGCCTCCAGGCACCGCTTCTTCGCGCAGAAGAAGGGGTTGGCCCGGCCGCGCGCAATTTCGGGCGCGCCGTACGCGATGCTGGAAAGGCGATCGGACAAGGCGCAAAGCACGTCGGCCGAGAGACCAAGGGGCCAGCACGCGAAGTTGGGCACGGCTTCCGCGACGGCGCCATCGCAGTTGGGCACGGCTTTCGCGACGGCTTCGGCAAGGGCGGAGCCGATGGCGGCAGATCTGCGGCGCATTCCAACTCTGCGCGTCCCCACGCGGCTGGTACGGCGGCGCGGAAGAAGGCGCGAACCTCGGCGGCATCACCGCCGGCCGCGCAGGCCGATCCGGTCACGTCTGCCGCCAAGCCTGCGGCGTCGTCATCTCACTAACGGGTGAATCGGGTCGCGCCTATCGCCGACTACCATCCGCCGCTCACAGCCATGCCACCCAAGGTCGGCGCGAGGGCCACGAATGGGCGAGGCGTCGCCGTTTGCGAGGGTGGTTCGCTCGACCGCGAAACCACCAGGTAAACGGAAATGCCCGCGGCCACGAGGGTGGCGGCCGCCGCAACGTCGGTCGCGAGAGCGTACGTCCGGAGACGCGAACGATCGCTGTCCAACTGGCTCGGCAAAATGGCGAACGTGTCCAAGTCGCGATCGAAGTCGCGTTTTGTGCGCAGGGCGAGCCAGCCCAAGACGCCGGTCGTGGCCACACACGCGCCGGTCACCACCAGACTTGTGACCAAGGGTACGCGAGACCGTGAGGGAGCGGCCGCTGATCGTATTTCGGATTCAGTCTCGCCGTCTTGAAGAAAACTCGGCATCCTCTTGGGTGCTTTCAGATCCGAAAACTCGAGCGCCAGATGGACGTGCTCGCCTCCAGCAACCGTGATCGTCTCCGACGCCGGCGCCAAGCCTGCCTTGGTAGCGGAAAGGCGCCGTGGTCCCGGATTGACCGCAACCGGGCTCGAGAGCGGCGAAGTTCCGACGGGAACGTCATCGACGCTCACCTCGGCTCCGGCCGCATTCACCTGAATGTCCAAATAGGCGATTCGCACTTGCAGCTTCTGTACGAATTCCTCGACCAGAGCGCGCCGACTGGCCGGAATCTCCGCCCCGCCATCCGTCAGATACTGTCGGTAGCCCTTGAGCGCGTTCACGTAGTCGTGCAGCTCGAAGTAGGTCTGCGCAATATTGTAGAGGAGGCGGTATGACGGCGCCGTGGCGTAGGCTTGGCGAAATTCGGCCAAGGCAGCCTCGAAGTTGCCTTCGTGGAAAAGGTCGACGCCCTGCTGGAAGCTTGCTCGCGCTTTGTCGACGTTGCCCTCCGTCGGCGTACGACCGGTAGCTTCGGCCGCCACGGCCGGAGCCGCTAACGCAAGAACAAAGGCGATCACCAATGCACGCAGGGAGCTAATCATGGGCCGTAGGGATCCTTTTCATCGATAGAGCCGTGACCGAACTTGCCAGCTGGACGAAGCAGATGCGTGCCCGGAACGACCGCGCCCTGCAGTTCATCGGGCGCAGTCCATTTGGGAGCGGTGGCGCGAGGAGGCGGCGCTGCGTGGATGACGGCCGATGGCTCCGCTTTTTCGTCGGGCAAGCTGCTCGCTCGTCGGCCTGCCGTGGTTGCGATCCGAAAGGACGAGTACTGGTGCTTTGCCGGGCCTTTGTGCGGCCGCTCTGACCTTGCAGCCTCTGCTGGCGGTGGCACCTCTGCCGGGTCAGCAATCGGCGGTGGTGGTGGCGCCAACTTCGTCGCTTCCTCTAACGCCGGCACAGGATCAGGCAACGGAGCGACAACCGCCCGGGCGGACATTGGTTTTGAGGAATTGAAGGTCGGAGCGTTACCGGAGCCGGCGCGCCACCCGGAGAGCCACAGCGCGCATGCGCCAGCTGCCAAGGCGCTGGCCAGGACCACCGCGACCGAGGCGAAGCGCCGCGGGCGCGGCGCCGCGATCTTCGGATTCGGACTCGAGCTGGACGCAACGATGGATTTGCTCTGCGGATCGTCCACCAGTGCCCTGACTTCCGCGCTGTCCGTAACCAGCCGCTTTTCGATGAGCTTGCGCACGTCGTGTCGGTCGGCGGAAAACGCCTTGTCGAGCATCTCGACCAGCGTCGTACGACCGTACGCGCCGAGCGTGTTGAGCCGGCTCTGCAGCGCCACCTCGAATTCGGCCGCGCTGGCGAAACGCTGGGCAGGCTTGAGGGCCAAGGCTCGCTCGCAGATCTCAGCCAAGACCGGATCGACGTCCGGGTTGACGTCGCGGATTTTGGGCTCTGCGCCGGACAGACGCGTCTTGGCCACTTCCACCAGAGTGGCACCGCGATTGAGACGGCGGCCTGCCAAGGCCTCCCACAACATCACGCCCACCGCGAAGACATCGGCGCGAGCGTCGGGCTCGGCCGACCACAACTGCTCTGGAGCGCAGTAGCCCGGTTTGCCCTTGATGGTCTTATCGGTGGCGCCTGCGATCGCGCAGCGAGCCTTCGCCACGCCGAAGTCGAGCAGCTTCACTTCGCCCGAGTAGGTCACGAGCACATTGCCGGGGCTGACGTCTCGATGAACTACGCCGAGCGGCGTACCGTCGTAGTCGCACAGCGTGTGAGCGTAGTGCAGACCGGAGAGCACTTGCGTGAGAATCCAGAGGTGGGTCTCGAGTGGAATGGTCTTGGGATGAACCCGCCGGTAGATGTCCGAGAGGGTTTGGCCTTCCAGGTACTCCATGGCGAGCACGTAGCTGCCGTCCTGTTCGGAAACATCGAATGTCTGCACGATGTTGGGGTGATGCAGACGCGCCGCCAGCCGCGCCTCGTCGAGAAACATGGCAATGAAATCGGCGTCGCTTGCCAGGCTGGGCAAGATCTGCTTGATGACGGCGAGCTTGTTGAACCCCGCCGGACCGCGGCTGACCGCCAAATAGGCCCGCGCCATGCCGCCTTCGCCGAGCAAACTGACGACGTCGTAGCGTCCGATGTGATGAGGGATGTTCTCCCGCATGGCCAGCACACTACTGCGGAGCGGGAACCAGCGTCGTGTACGTCAGCTCGCCGGCACGAACGAACACGCTCAGCGTGCCCACCTGCTGCTGGGTGGCAGCCAGTGTGCCCGTGAGAGTCACACTCCCGGGAGGCAAGTTGACGAGGCCGCCCCACCCCGAGGTATCGGTGGCGGCCTGCTTCGTGGAAGGGATGCCCTTGATCATGTAGAAAGCCACAGTGGCGTCGTCGCCTTCGGCACTCGAGAAAGTTACGCCCTCGGCAGACTGACCCAAACAGGTGAGGGCGCCCACCATCAGATGTCCACGCTCCGCCATGAGATTGGCACCCGCGAGCGTGGCGAAGGTCGCCAGCTCACGCGCTTGCAAAATGGGAATGGCTCGGATCTCGCGGTCCGCGGTGAGCGGCGGGTAGAAGAAGAACGAACCGCGCATGGCACCGACCGCAGACAATTCCACGTAACCATCGAATCCCTGCGGAACGGTTATGATAATTTGCCCCATGGCATCGCTCACGAGATCGGTCAGCACCGGGTCGGCGCACGTGGTATCGAGCTTTCGACAGACGCGAGCAGGAACGTCGGCAACGGGCTGCGAGGTGATGATGTCGATCGCGGTCAAGGTGGCCGTCACCATGCCCCCGGTCGGCGTCGGCCAAACCACCTGTCCAAGGCAGCTCCACGTACCAGGAGCTTCGCAGAATTGATTCACGCAAATCGAACTGGTAAAGGCCCCTCCGCGGCGGGTGCAGTCGTCGTTCGTCGAGCACTGGACGCGACCGGACTGCACCAAGCTGGTACAGCCCCCTGCCACGGCTATCGCGAGACTTGCGCAAAAAACCAACGTTGAGGGGCGCGGCCTTGGCCGCCTTGAAACACCGTGGAAAACACGCGGGAACGTACTGGTCTTGGCTTTCACGTGCAGATAGGGCCCCTTGGTTACAGCCAGCGGTCAGATGCCATCACGCCCACCCAGGATTCGGATACTTTTGCATTTCGACCCGCCAGAAAACAAGGCGCATTTGGAGTGTCCGGATTGCCGAGCTCCGAATTCGCCAGGCCAACGCCGCCAGCGTTGACATCCGCACGCCAATCGCCAGACTGAGCCTGGTCACAACCAAGGAGATTGGGCGATGAGCAACGAAGCGCTGAAAGATTTCGTCCAGTGTAAGAGCATTGCCGTGATCGGAGCGTCGGCGAGCAAGCAGAAATACGGAAATTCGGCGCTTCGGGAATTGCGCTTGCGCGGCTTCGACGTCATGGCGATTCACCCGACGGCGCAGGCCATCGACGGAGCCGGTTGTTTTCCGTCGCTCACGTCGCTGCCTCGCAAGCCAGACGGCGTCTTCGTGTGCGTTCAACCGGACAAGGTGCCGGCCGTGCTGCGCGAAGTGGCAGACGCCGGCATCGCGCGGGTCTGGCTACAACAGGGCGCTGAGTCCACGGCTGCCGATGCGCTCGGCCGCGACCTTGGACTGAGCGTGGTCAGGAGCGCCTGCATCTTGATGTACATGCAGCCGGTGCGCGGATTTCACGCCCTCCATCGCGGGGTCATGCGGCTCTTCCACAGGTTGCAGACAAGTTAGCTCAAAGACCGCCATCCCCGTACGGCCGGCATCCGGCGGTGCGGTCGAAACAGCTGCCGATCTTGCAGACGCATGTGCTGATCGTCTTGCTGCTTGCCGGGGAGCAGCTGCAGGCTCCGATCATGCACGAATCGGGAAAATCCGACGCTGAGGAGCAACACAACTGACCGGCTATCGTTCCGCCGGAGGTGCTGCACAGGTCAGCAAGACTAGCGTCCGCGTCGGAAGTCGAGCTTCCACCAGCTCCGGAGCTGCCACCAGTTCCCGACTGTCCGCCTGGACCGGTGCTGCCGATGTAGTAATCGCCGCCCGTGCCCGGTGAACCGCCGGTGGTGAGCGGGCTCGTCACTCCACCCGAGCCGCTCGAGCCTCCGGTGGCCGACGGTCCCGGCGAGCCTAGCTCGGCCGACTGGTAACAACCGACGAGCACAAGCACGAACGATACAGACAGGACGATCCGCTTCCCAAGTGACATCCTGCACATCGAATTCTCCTCCGTGGCTCGTGACGAAAGCCATCCTCTCACCGACAATGCTCAAGGGCCTGTGCTGCGCGCCTGGCAAAGCTATCGGCGACGCCTTTTCGCAGCACTTCGTCGAGATCAGCGCGACCGTCCGCGCAGCGCCCGAGCTTGATGCGCAGCTCGCCCCGGACGGTAAGCAGCTCACGCGCGCGAGGCGCACCAGCCAGGCTCATGCGGTCGAGAAGCATCAACCCTTCGCGCTCGCTTCCGATCGAGAGCAAGATCTCGGCGCGCAACACACGCGCTTCCACCAGAAGTCGGCCCGCCGGGAAACGTCGCTCGTGCGTGTCCAGCGCGGCGAGCGCCCCGCGGCCGTCGTGGTCGCGATGCCAACGCTCGAGAGCGGCCGCAAACGACTGGCTCTCGGCGAGGATAGGATCGATGGGATCGATGG
>CAZTTW010000089.1:7519-10147 GCA_964616265.1 uncultured Myxococcales bacterium
CCGAGAGGGAACGCGCCGACATGACTTTTCGTGGTGCCGGAGCGCGGCTTGCCTCGCTCGAGATCGCCGCCTCCTTCGGTAGCGGCACCACCTCGGCCGGAACCATCACAGCGAGATCTTTCTTCACCGGCGCCGTCGCCGGAGGCGCCAAAGGCGCATTGCCGTGTGCGCCCTGCGCGGGCGGGGCGAACAGCGGCCCGACAAAAGGCAAATTTCGCCAACCGACGTGGGCCATCGCAAAAGTGCCGCCAGCGAGCAACACCACAGCCGCCGCCGCAACAACGAACAGCAGCCTACGTGGCCGTCGCTTCTCGCTGGCCGTCTCGAGGCTTCCTTCGATGCGAGCGATCGCCGCAGGCGAAAGTCCGCGCAGTTTCCGCGCCTGCCACAAAAACTCCATGGCTCGACGGTCGCGCGCGCTTGTGTCGCGCTCATCCGATGACATGGTTTTCCTCCTCCTGGGGCTGCTTGCCTTCGCAGTCCTCGTAGGCGTGCACAAACCGCGTGCGGGCTCGATGCAGACGTACGCGGACGTTGGTCGGCTGAATATCGAGAAGAGCTGCCACCTCGTCCGTGCTCATTTCTTCCAGCTCACAAAGAATCAAGATCTGGCGATCGCGTTCGTTCAAGCGATCGAGCACGCGATAGACCGCTGCGGCCGCTTGGTTGCGCTCGGCCACACGCAAAGGATCCGAGCCGTCGCTCGGCAGGTGCCCCGCAGTTTCATCGGCCGATCCGCTCAGCCAACGCCGCCAGCGTTCTTTGCGCCGGCGGTGCCGCACGACCCGGTCGGTGATGCCGAAAAGCCAGGTCGACAAGGTGGAGTCGCCGCGAAAAGTCGACATGCGTTCGTAGGCGATGATGAAAACTTCGTGCACGATGTCTTCGACGTCGAGATAGGGACCCGCGAGACGCTCTGCCCAGCGCGAAACCTGGTGCACATGCACCTGGTAGATCGAGGCAGCATCCAGCTGCCGGGGCGCTGCGGCGGGCGTTGTCACATTCGTCACGTTCTTCTCCGTTAGTGACGGGGGCGATCTTTTTGTTTCGGCCATGGCGACTATTGGCGAAGCGTCACGGAAATGCCCAATCCGGCCGCGAGATTTGCGCGCGACAACACGATGGGATCGCCGCCGCCGTCGAGGGCGAGCGTCTGGTGGAGAAAGCTCCAGCTACCGCCAAGGTAGACAAACGGGGAAATCGCACCGAGCGAAAGCCCGAAACGAACGCGAAGGTCAGCCCACAGCGCCCACGCAACAGTACTCTTCTCGGGCACCAGGCCCTCACCGGCAATAGCGTAGCGAACCAACTCGGGGACCAACCAAACGTCCGCGAAGCCCCAGCCCCAGTGCTGGCGCGCGCTTCCCCCCGCGCCTGCGCGAAGAAGACGGTAGCGCGCTTGCCCTGGGCCCAGCGCGCGTCGGCGTTCTGCCACACCGTCGCCGAGCACGACGAGGCCCCACTTTTGCCGGCGCAACTCGGCCGCCGCACCGCCGCCCCATGCTCCCGCATCGCCGTCGTGCATGCCGAAGCCAAGCGCGGCGATGTCGAGGTGAAGCCGCTCTGCGGTCGATGCCGGGGTCGCTGCCACTGCCGCCGGTCGCCCCGGCTCACCGCCCAAGCTGGTCTTGACCCATTCGCCGGTCCAGGCCGCGATCAGCACTGCCGCAAGCTCGGCGCGAGCCTGGCAGTCCACCGGCGCAACGACCGTCCGACTGCCCAACGCGGCGCCTGATCCATCGCGAATGAGGATACGAAGGCTATCGCCCTCGACCGTTACCTCGGCGTCGCCGACCTGTTCGAGCGTCCGGCGCGCGCCCAAGCGAGCGACCTCGGCGGCGACCGCTGGCTGCGCGGGGCACGCCACCGGTGGCGCAACCGTAATCGAGCCGGCAAGAAGAGCGGCAACCGTGGCATAGAGCATTTCCCCAACTATAGGCCCAAATGCGGCCTTCGCGGCGTCTCACCGTCGGAGCGGAAGCCACGCCCAAGTGCGAAACTTTGACAACCGTGAACAGTCGGTGCACTTGGAGGGACCGTGTCTTCGTTTTATTCCATCGACGAACAACTGGTCGACGCCGTCTTCCTGACCGACACCGAGGACGTGCAGACGCTCCTCTTGCAAGATGCCGACCCGGATGCGCGCGACGACGAGAACCGCACCGTGCTCTCCATTGCGGTCGCCGACGGCAGCTGCGAGCTGGTGCGTTTGCTCCTCGAAGCGGGAGCGGATCCGAACCTGCGCGACGACGATGGGCTGAGCGCGCTCGACATCGCCATCTATCGGCGCCGCTTGGACCTGGCTTGGTTGCTCGTGCACTTCGGCGCCGGAACAAAAGGCGTTGCGAGCGAGTCCACACTCTGGCGCGCGAGTCTCGTCGCCTTGGAAGATCCCGGCATCCAAGCTCTGGTAGAGCGGTCGCTTGCATCGAGTAGGACCGAACGCAAAGCCGAGCTCAGCGCGAACTAGGCTTCGGCCAGCCACGCCTTCCACGTGTCCATGGCGTCGCCCACGGTGGCGCGGTCACCGGCACGCACCAGCGGCGTGCGCAAGAGCAACGGATCGTCGAGGAGAATCTGTTCGATGCGCGGGCCCGTCGGCGCCGCGTACTTGAGGCCGCGATCCAC
>CAZTTW010000090.1:0-10048 GCA_964616265.1 uncultured Myxococcales bacterium
GGGAAGTTCACCGAGTTCTTCACGTTGCCGTAGCGAAGGAAGTCGCTCATCTGGCGTGCCGCCATGATGGCGCAGTTGTCTTCCGCTTCGGGCGTGGACGCGCCGAGGTGTGGGATGGGAATGACGTTCTTCTCGTCGAGCAGATCGTCCTCGGGAAAGTCAGTCACGTAGCAGGACACGACGCCCGACGCCAACGCGGCTTTGACATCCGCCGTTTTGACCAGACCGCCGCGCGCCAGGTTCACGATGCGCACGCCCTTCTTCATGACTCCGAATTGCGCCGCGCCCAGCAGCCCTTTGGTGGCATCCACCAGCGGGATGTGCAACGTGATGTAATCCGATTGCGCCAGAAGCTGGTCGAGGCTGGTCGCGCGCCGAACCGTCCGCGCCAGGCCCCACGCCGCTTCGACCGAGATGTAAGGGTCGAAGCCGACCACGTCCATGCCGAGGGCCAGCGCATCGTTGGCCACCATGA
Organism: uncultured Myxococcales bacterium; assembly: GCA_964616265.1. Lineage (GTDB taxonomy): Bacteria > Myxococcota_A > Polyangia > Fen-1088 > Fen-1088 > Fen-1118. Next base: position 476 of record CAZTTW010000090.1, read on the forward strand.
CGCCGATGGCGCCGAGACCGATCACGCCGAGCTTCTTGCCCTTGATTTCAGGACCAACGAAGTCGTTCTTACCTTTTTCAACCAACGGGCCGACCTCTTTGCCCTTGCCCTTGAGGCTGCGCGCCCACTCGACGCCGGGCAGGATCCGCCGCGAGGCGAGCAGCATGGCCGCAATGACCAGCTCTTTGACGCCGTTGGCATTGGCGCCAGGCGTGTTGAAGACGACAACGCCGCGCTTCGAGCACTTGTCGATAGGAATGTTGTTCACGCCAGCGCCGGCGCGCGCGATAGCCTTCACCGAGGCAGGCAACTCCAGTGTGTGCATGTCCGCGCTGCGAACCAGGATGCCATCGGGATTCTCTGACGCAATCTCGAAGGAATCACGCGGAAGCTCGTCGAGTCCAACAGAAGCGATTTTGTTGAGAGTCTGAATCTTGAACATGGTATCTGCCTTCCGAAGAGTTGAATTGGGCAATTCCGGTCTAGCGGCGCTATCCTGTCCGATATTGCCCTGTCCGTCTACCCGGTAGTCACGACCGCGAATGCACGCTCTCCTACTCCTCGCTCTGGCCGCGTTCAGCGCACCTTCAGACCTCGCAAACCCGACCGCCGAGCCGGTACTTCTGCCGGCGGAGTCGCTCGTGCCCTCCGCCGACGAGCGCGAGCCGCACTTCGCCCCTAACCCGCGGCTCCGCAGCAAGAAGGAAATCTGGCTCTTGGAGAAATCCCTGCGCCCGGATGTGCGCCTCGACGATTTGGCGCTCGGCACGCGGCCGAAAGCCACTGCCTCGCGGCCCAAGCCAGGCGCCACCGCAAACCAGCGCGCCGAGGAACACTTGGCCGACCCCGGCGAGCCGGTGGGAGCGCGCATTCAACCGGTCACGACGCTCTTCAATATCTGGAATCGCGAAGCGCTGCCACTCATCGTGGGACGCGCCTACAAGCGGCCATTTCAGCTTTTCTTGCGCGACCACTACACCAAGCAGGCAACCCAAGCAGACACGCGGTTAGCCGGCGTGCTCGCTGCCGCGGCCATCCGCTTTCATGCGCCGAGGGTCGAGATTGTCTCGGGCTTCCGCTCACCCAAGTACAACCTCATGCTGCGGAAGAAGGGCCATCAGGTGGCGCGCGAAAGCCAGCACATGCAAGGCACCGCCGTCGACTTCCGGATTCGCGGCGTAGAGACCGAAAAACTGCGCGAGTTCGTGCGCAGCCTACGCCTTGGCGGCGTCGGCTACTACCCGCACACCCACTTCATCCACGCCGACACCGGCAGAGTCCGCTACTGGCAAGGGAGCTAGTAGTAGCTAGTAGCTTCCGCGCCAGCCGAAGCTGAGACCGCCGTGAGGCAGAATATTGAGACCCACGTCGCTGGACTCGGTCGGGTGTAGGACGAGCACCGTTCCGACGACGGCCGCCGCGGCGCTGACGCCGAACAAAGTATAGGACAGATAGGCCAGCGGCTTGGCGTCGTTGCAAGCCGACTCGGCCGCCGTCTGGCCAGCATCGCTGTACGTCGAACGGCAGGTGTCCATCTTGCCTCGAGCGAGGAGGTTCGTGACCAATCCGCCGACCAAGGCTACGCCCGCCCCGCCATACAGGATCCACGCGGCGGTTCGATAGCTGTTCGACGACGAAGTGGTCGTGACGGACTCCGAGGCAGGCTCGGACATAGCCGACTTCCGCGCCGGCTGAGGCAGCGTCGGCGTCGGCTCGACGCTTGTGGCCGATGACGGAGAGGCCGGCGACGACTTGCTTTCGGTCAGGTCTTCCGTTCCTTGCCGTGCCTTGGCCAAACGCTGCCTCAACGCCGCCACCCGCTCTTTGACTTCTTGCGCGTCCTTCGCGTCGGGAACGAGCAGCAAGTACTGGTCGTAGCTGCTGATCGCAGCTTCCAAGTCTCCGATCCGCTCGGCAATCTGCGCCAGGTTGTACGCCGTAAACCCGTGGGCAACGAACTTGAGCGAGCACTGGTAGGCCTTGAAAGCGACGACGTCATCGCCCGCGTCGGCGGACGTCTGCCCCTGGGCGAACCACTTCTTGGCTTGGGCACGTCGCGCGCCAGAATCCTCCGGGACCTGGGCGGGGCAGTCCTCCGCCCGCACAGCGCCGGCAGTGAGAAGCACACCCAAGGCGGAGACAAGAGCGACTCGTGTAGTCATGACGCATCCGTCCGACAGAGCAGAAGCAGGTGGTATTCTCGCACTACCGTTGCGGGGCCACAAGAAGCGAGATGGAATAGCAGCAGAAGATTAGGGGTTGGAGGCGGCAGAGGCACGCGCTTTGGCGAGTTGCTGGTCGATGACCGCCGCCAATTGCTCTGTCGGCACGGCGCCGGCGACCCGCAAGCCGTTGACGAACGAGCATGGCGTTCCATTGACCTTGAGTGTCTTCGCCAAGTGCTCGGACTCGGCGAAGACCTTGTTGAAACGTCCGTCGCTTCTCGCCTTTTGAACCTCGGCCCACGCTAGGCCAAGCCCCTTGGCGATCGCCTTGAGGGCATTGTCACCGAGCTCGTCTTGATGCTCGAACAGGGCCTGGTGCGCCTGCCAGAAGCCGGCCACGCCTTTCTTGGCCAGCGCCACGCGCGCCAGCACCGCCGCAGGAATCGCCTGGTCGTGGAAGGGCAGCGGATAGTCCTTCCACACGATGCGAAGATCGTTGCCGTACTTCTTTTCGAGCCCGCGCAGCGTTCCCTCGATGCTCTTGCAGAAGGGACACTGGAAATCGCTGAACAGGACCAACGTCACGCGAGCATCGTTCGAGCCGCGAACCGGATCCGAGGTGCTCACGGGGACCGGCCAAATGGTCGTATCTTCTGGCTCGGGGGCATCGTCTGGCTCTTGGCGCGCGGCGAGCTCGGTCGCGGCGTTGCGCGCGCTCAGGGAAGCGTAAAGCGCGGACGCTGGTGTCCCGGCGGCAACCAGCTGCTGCGCCAGTGCGAGCTGAGCGTCGATGATTTCGATGAATTGGCCGATGGGTTGCGCGCCCATGACAGACAGGCCGTTGATGCGGAAAACCGGCGTGCCGCGAATGCCGAGGCGGTCGGCGAGCGCGATGTCCTCGTCGACCTTTGCGAGGTTAGCGTGGGCCGCAAAGGCGGCGCTGAAGGCGTCGCCAGGCACCCCTGATTGCTCGGCCCAGGCGCGGAAAGCAGCGGGGTCGAGCGCGCGCTGGTTCGCAAAGACGAGATCGTGAAACTTCCAAAATGCGTCGGCGCCACCCAGACGAAAGACGGTCGCCGCCGCTTCGGCCGCCGGTCGTGCGTTGTTGTGAAACGGCAAGGGATAGTTCTTCCAAACGAAGCGCACTTGGTCGGGGCCGTACATGTGTCGCAGTTCCTGGAGCGTCCGGCCGACGCGGCCACAGAAGGGGCACTGGAAATCGCTGAACTCGACGATGGTCACCGGCGCAAGCGGATTACCCCACGACGGATCGCGCTCGCTCACCGGCACCACCGCCAGGTCGTCCTTCGCGGCTGGCGGTGATGCGACGGCCGCTCCGACCGCAGGTGCGGGTTCGGCCTTGGGCGCCGGGGCTGACGCGCGCGACGCAGTCTTGTGGGCGCAGCCGACGCTAAGCCCGAGGCACAGCAAAGGCACGACGGCGCGAGCGAAGCGGGAAGAAGACCAGAAGCTCATCGAGCCAACGTATCAGAGCTGCTCGGACTTGGTCGGGAATCCATCGTGTCGTTCGGGTCTCTAGCGGGCGCGCCGATCGAGATGCGTGGAAGACGCTGCCAGCGCGGTACCTCGTCGTCGGCGGGAAGGCCGACCAGCAGATCCTGGGCGTGAAAAGCCGCCTTGTACCGCAAGGACGGGCACTCGGGCACACAATAGCCGAGATAGACGAACGATCGACCGCCCGCTCGGGCCAAATCGACGAGAGTCAAGATGTTGGCGATGCCCGGAGAAATCGCCGCATACGCCGGGTCGTAGAAGCAGAAGACGGCGCTCCACGCTTGCGGCGTTTCGTCGCAGATGGACAGCATGACCAGCCGACCGTCGGCCGCATCGTCGTAGTACGCGATTTCGCGCGCCACCGACGTTGGAAATGCGAAGCGCATGAAATAGTCCTGCAGCGATAGGTGCGAGGACTCCCAGCCGCGCACAGCCACCCGGTCGCGCTGCCAGGTGTGGAAGAGCTGCAAGCGAGCCTCGTCGATCACCGGCTTGCCGACTTCGATGCGAAGGCTCGGCCGGCGCAAAACGCGGCGCTGACTACGGCTTGGGCGAAATTCCGCGACGACAATTCGCGTGGACAAACAGTTGTCGCAGCTGGTGCAAGCGGGACGAAACCAACCCGGACCAAAATGGCGCCAGCCGCGGCTCAGAAGAGCGTCGGCTTCGTCGGGCGAGACGTCGACCAGAACCCGGTGTTCGAGCGAAGCCGAAACGTCCGGCAGGTACGAACACGGCCGCGGGTATTCGATGCTTGCGTGAAGCAGACGCGCCACCCGCACAAGGATGGCAGATTTGTGGCCGGCCTTCAAAGCCCGCGGTGTCGTCCGAACGAGGCGGGCAACGGCGCGCAGCGAAGCATTCGCTATACTCCGGCAATGCAGTCGGGAAAACGGTTTGCGGCAGGCTTTGCGGCGTTGACAGGGCTTTTCGGCGCGGTCGCCATTCCGTGCGCCGTCGCCGACGAGCCCGCGGCCGAAACGCCGGCCCTCGCCTCGGCGCCCCAAGACACCAGCCCCGTCAGCGTCCCCGAACCGTCGGAAAAAGCGCTGCGCTACCACCGAGGCAACACCGCCATTTGGGCCACCGAGCAGATCTTGTCGCTGGTCTTGCCGCTCGCCTTGCTGCTGACGGGTTTCTCCGCGTGGCTGCGGACGTTTGCCAGTCGTATCGGCGGCGGGCGTTTCTATCCGACGCTGGCGATTTACTTCGTCCTGCTCTCGCTCGTCATCTTCGTGGTCGAGCTGCCGATGTCCTACTACGTCGGCTTTCTGCGCGAGCACGTCTATGGGCTTTCGACCCAGCGCTTTGCCAAGTGGACCGGCGACCAAGCGAAGGGCTTCGCGGTCGGCATGGTCGTCGGGCTCTTGGTCCTGTGGGTGCCGTATTGGCTGCTCGCCAAGAGCCCGCAGCACTGGTGGTTGTGGACGTCGCTGCTGGCCCTGCCTTTCTACCTGCTGACCTTGCTCGTCGCGCCCTTGTGGATCGCGCCGCTGTTCAACAAGTTCGGACCGATGAAAGACAAAGCTTTGGAAGCCGAAATCCTGATGGTCGCGAAGCGCGCGGGCGTGGAAGGCGCGCGCGTCTTCGAGGTCGACAAGAGCGTGGACACCGCGAAGGTGAACGCCTACGTCACCGGCGTCGGCGGAAGCAAACGCATCGTCCTGTGGGACACCCTCATGAAGCGCCTTTCGCCCGAGCAAACCAAGTACGTGGTCGGCCACGAGCTCGGCCACTACGTGCTCGGCCACGTGTGGACCAGCGTAATCTTCTCGACGGTGCTCACCTTTCTGGGGCTGTTCGGCGCGCATCGCTTGTCGCGCTTCTTCTTCGCTCACCTCGGCGAGCGCATCGGCTTTCACCAGCTTTCGGACATCGCCTCGCTGCCGCTGCTCATGTTCATGCTGACCCTGTTTTCGCTGGTCATCACGCCCGCGGCGCTCGCCTTTTCCCGCTACCACGAACGCGAGGCCGATCGCTTCGGGCTCGACCTAACGCACGACAATCACGCTGCCGCCACCGCCTTCGTCGCCTTGGCGAAGCAAAACTTGGCCGTGCCGCGGCCCGGCCTGCTGGACAAGATTTTCCGCGCCAGCCATCCGCCCATCGGCGAGCGGGTGGATTTCATCAACAGCTACCGACCGTGGGAGCACGGCGCGCCCGGCAACTACGACAGCCTGATTCGCCGCTAAGAGGGCTGTTGGGTCTTGCCCAGCGCCGGACCGCGGGCCGCCAGCGCTGGAATGGCCGTCTGGTCTGTCTTGCGAGCTTGTCGCCGCGGGAGCTTGACCAGGAACATGGCGCCGCCAAGGAGCGACGTTCCAAGCTCGACGCTTCCGCCCTGCGCTTCCGCCGCTGAGCGCACGCTGAGAAGGCCAAGGCCGAGACCGTCGGCTTTGGTCGTCTCGAAGGCGTTGAAGATGGTCGCCCGACGTTCCACGGGAATGCCCGGACCATTGTCGTGAACTTCGAGGACGATTCTGTCGTCGCTACAAAGCAAGACGACGAGCACTCGGCCCGCCTTGCCAGCGGCATCGGCGGCGTTGAGCACGAGGTTAGCGAGGATCTGCTCGAACAAAAGCACGTCGACCTGAGCCATCGCCTCAATGCACGTATCGAGCTCGATCGTGCAGCTGCCAAGACGTGGCAGCTTCCCGAGAGCGCGGACCATCGATCGCGCGATGGGCACGAGATCGCGCATTTCGGTCGAAATGGGGCGCCCGCCACGCGCCGTGTTCGCCAGGCGCACGGCAAGCCCCCGCCCTTGCTCGATGGCCCGCGAGGCATCGCCAAGCAGCGCGCCGCTCTTGTCCACTGCCCCGCTGCGGAGCTCGTCGACCGCGAACTGTGCGACGGTCAGCACGTTGTTGAAATCGTGAGCCACGGCCGCCGCCAGCTCGCCCGCAAGCACGCGACTTTGTGCCGAGACCGTTGCTTTGCGCAGGCGCTCGCGCTCGTCGATGGCGCGGGCCAGACGTCCAAACAGGATCCACGCCGCGAGCACCAACATGGCTGCGGTCGTCGCGACGAAGACGAAGCCCTTCAGCTGCTCGATCCGCGCGAGATCGCGAACATTGCTGGCCATTCGAGCGGCGATCGCACCGGAAAACCAGATGTACGCCGTGGCCATCACCCCGTAGACAATGCCCAGCAAGAGCGCGTGTCGAAGAGGTTTCACCGCAGGTGCCTTCCACTATAGCAGCAGACGCAACACGCCGCGATAGGCGACACGACGGATCAAGCAAACTCAGAGCAAACAAGAAATGACGATTATCGAGAGTAGCTCGGCCTCACTTACGTAGGCGAGCTTCTGCAGTTGAGCACTAGGCCACCCAAGAAAGAACTGATTCCTGGGTGTCGCGGACACTGGTTTGGGTCAAGCAGTCTGTTTGCAAGGAGAGAACGAATGCACCCCTCGGCTCGGACATCTCTGATCTTTCTGGCCACTGTGTGGCTTCCCTTCGCGTCATGCTCGAGCTCCAGCCCATCGGAAGGCAGTGGAAGCGGAGGCCAGGTAGAGTCAGGCGGCTCGTCGGGCCAGCCAGGCTCGGGCGGCCAAATCAGCTCGGGCGGTAGCGGCTCGGGCGGCACATCGGAGATGGGTGGGCAACCAAGCACGGGCGGCGTCACCGCTTCGGGCGGTCGCGGCTCCGGCGGCATGACTGGCTCGGGCGGCAAGGCCCTTGGCGGCACCCCCAGCGCGGGAGGCACGACCGGCACCACAGTGGCGCCCACCGGAGGAACCAGTCAGCCCGATGGAGCCGTCGTGCTCACCCCCACCGCTTGCAGTACCGGCACAGCGCAAACGGGTGACGTGACGGTAAACCTGTCGGGTCAGCAGCAGAAGATGTCCGGCTTCGGCGTCTCCACGGCGTGGGCGGGGAGCTACAGAAATGCTTCCGATGCCGACTATCTCTGGTCCACCACGAAGGGGGCCGGCTTGTCGTTGCTCCGCATCCGGTATGGCGACGGGCTGGCGATTGCCAAATCGGCCGCTGCGGCCGGTGCGACGGTGTGGATGACCCCGTGGGGAACAGGGAGCAACGGTGCCACCGGCGGCGCCGACACCGCCACCCAAAGCAACCCCAACGGCTGCAAAGGCAGTATGCCCGTTCTCACGAACCCACAGGGCTTGGCGACCTCTCTCGTTTCGTGGGTGCAGAACGCCAAGACCCAGGGCGTACCGATCTACGCCGTGTCCGCCGGAAACGAGCCGGACAGCTGCGGTATCAACAGCACCACCTCCTACTCGGCTGCGCAAATGGCCACCTGGATCGACGTCCTCGGTCCGGCCTTGGCGGCTATCAACGTGAAACTCATGGCCCCCGAGACGATGAATGGCTGCGGATTTACCAGCTACTTTTCGGCCATCAAGGCCGACTCGGCCGCCTGGGCCGCCGTCGACATTTTCGCGAGCCACGAATACGGCTGCGGCACCCTGCCTGTCGAAACGTCGATTGCGGCGGCAGGCAAGGAATACTGGGAGACCGAGGTCGACACGGGAACCGGGAAGGGCGACTCGAACGGCGATGGCATCGCCAGCGCGCTGCCGATGGCCACGACCATTCACAACGACATCACCAAAGCCAACCTCAACGCCTGGCACATCTGGTGGCTGTACAACGCCAGCGGCAACGGCGGCTGCCTGTACGACACGACGACCAACGCGTGGACCAAGCGCCTCTGGGTCCTCGGCAACTACGCGCGCTTCGTGCGGCCGGGCTACATGCGGGTCTCCACCTCGGGAACCGTACCGTCGGGCGTCCTGCTGACCGCTTACCAGAACCCGGCGGATGGGACCGTCGTCGTGGTGGCCATCAACAGCAACACCTCGGCGACCCCGATCTCGCTCTACGTTTCCGGCGTCGTCCCCTGCAGCATCACGCCGTGGGTAACGTCGGCCACCGACAGCCTCGCGTCCAAGACCGCGATCACGGTGAGCGGCGCTCGCTTCAGCGCGACCCTGGATGCCCAGAGCGTGACCAGCTTCGTGGGCAAGCCGTAGAGACCAGTTTGGACCTTGAACAGGCCGCCGCGCGGGCCGGACACGACCGGCGGCGGCTTGGGCAGACGCTCGCGCAAGTTGGAGCCGAGGATCCGGCAAGCCGAAGGCGTCCTTCGTGCCCCTGGGCCGCGACTTGGGCAGCGGTTTTGGCGGCCTGAACCCGCCTTTTCGCGACTTGGGTCCTCGCCTCACCCGGCGCCAGCCGGGAGAAGTGGACGCGCGAAGCGCGGCCGGTGAGGGCCCCACGATTGTTTCAGCTCGCCCTGCCCGCATCGTTCGCAGGCGCAGGAACCGGCACCGGTGCCGGATTCCCCGAGTTCTTCAAATGATGAAACGCATACTCGTGCACCCCCACCCGCAAATCGTCGTTGCGAATTGCCTTCCGCCCCGCCGAATTCAAGTCGCGCATACACACGTACAGCTTGCCGTCGAACAGATCGATCTGCGCCGTGTACGCGACCATCTGGCCCTTCGACCTGTGCACCGCGCCCGGCGACGCTTGCAGCGCCTAGCAAATCCATCGACCTCGGCCAAGCGCTTGTCTGCCTGCACCTCCGCCGCCAGTCGAACCTTCGTCTCATTCAACGGTCGGCGTCGCCGTAGCCAGCGCCGTCGCCAACGTCTGATCCGTCCGCGCCAGCGCGCCCAGCACCGAACACACCTTATCGACCCACGCCCAGCCAAGCGACACTTGCCTATCGCGCGTAGCGACCGACATCTTCTTCTCCACCACCGCCTCCGGCCGCGCCGCCCGTAGCTTCGCATGCTCCGCTGCATCCGCCGTGAACCCATCCAGCACCGCCTGCCCATACCCATAGATCGCAAGCGAAGACAGGTTCTGTTGCGATAGTTCAGCAAAATGTCCCCGAGTCATGGCCAGCTCCTAGT
>CAZTTW010000091.1:0-10040 GCA_964616265.1 uncultured Myxococcales bacterium
GGTCACGCACTGGAAGTTTCCGCCTTTCTCAGGCGAGTCGGTCGTGGTCGCGCAGAAGCTGACGCTGACACCAAAGACCTAAAGGGCCGAGGGCGCAGAGAAAGACAGAGAGCGCGTAAAGGGAAGGAAGGGGTTCGGATCCCAAATCCGGATACCCTTCCTTTTTTTGTGCCCGGCGGTTGGATGTCCCTGGAGAAGTGCGATTGTGGCAAAGTGATATTACTTTGATGGTAATATTACCATTGAGTGATATCACTCTCTTCGAATAGCCTTCACGCGCTCGGCGGGCTTAGTTTGCCGGGCTTGCGTTCAGCTGAGCCGTCGAGCGGTCGCTGCAGATGGGGCCGACGCCGCGAATGGCTTCGCACAATTTCTGGTAGCGAGCTTCGACAGGGCGATCGGCGGTGCGGGGACGCTTGCCCGGATCGTTCACCGTCAGGCGCATCGATGTGAGCGTCGACGTGCTCATCTTCATCACGCGCGAGAGGGCATAGTAGAGCACGGCGATGCGATGCGGATAGTGGCGGGCAGGTCCGTGGTCGATGTACCGCGGACCATGATTGTAGTGCGCCCAGTACGCATGCGTTTTGTGTGTGCACGGCACGTGTTTCGTGATCGTGTGAATTCTTCCGTCGCCGCCGCGCGCGCGAACGGTAACGTCGGTAATACCACCACCGTTTTTCCAGTGCGCGAGCTCGCGGGCGCCGAGGTCGATGTTGGTCACCGGATCCATGACTTCGGACCAGGCCATGCCACGCACGTTTCCATTCGTGCAATGGCCTTGTTTGTCGACGATGCAGCGAATGCCCATAAGGCCGCCGTCCTTCGCATACAAATGCGCGTCTTTCATCGTCGTGCGGAACGCGTTCTCGTTCATGTCGCTTTCGTTGAGCATGACCGCGAGAATGAGCGAGGTCGGAATCGCATAGCGCTTCGACGAATCGAGGACGGCGTTTGCAATTCGCTCGCAGAAGGCCGGCTTCCACGCTGACGTTCTCCACCGCACCCGGTCCTTGACCTCGCAGATCGTGGTCGCAAGGCAACTGGGTGTAGGCACGTCCGTTGCAGAGGCGGTGTCGCCGGTGTCCTTCAACGCAGGAGCAATTTTTGCTTCATGCGTGGGAATGGCGAGCGGAAACGCCATCAAGCCAGCAAATGCGGCGATGGCATGGGTAACCGAAGTCTGACCGAAGACTTGAAGCACTCAGAATCCTTGGGAAAGAAACGAAACCTCGTATCGCTTCCGGCACAATGGCCGGTATCTCAACACCGGTTCGCCAGCGGCGAGGACCGGAGGGGAATTTCTTTGGCTCGGTCGAAAAAGTATCTTTACTTTGGGATTACGATTCCGTCAACAAGAAATCTTTCACTGGCAGCAGGTGATCGATTCCCCTAAGGTCTCGGCCGGACACGTTTCGATCATGAGCAGAATTCGATCATGAGCAGAATTGTCGATCTCTTTGTTCCACTCGATGCGAGTGATGAACCGATCGCCACCTTGGTTTCACGCACGCTCGGAATTTCACGCGAAGAGATTGAAGACGTGCGAGTCGTTCGGCGCTCTCTCGATGCTCGCAAAGCCCATGCGCTCGGCCATCGTTTGCGCGTCGAGATCCTCGGCAAGGGCGAGACTTCCATGGAGGTTTCAAAACGAGAAATTCGTCCGTGGCCCGCGGGTGTAACCAAACCGCGTGTCGTGATCGTGGGTTCCGGTCCCGCTGGATCGTGGGCGGCGCTGCGCTTGGCGGAGGCGGGAGTTTCGTCGACGATTCTCGAACGTGGCAAACCCGTGCAGCCTCGGCGGCACGATCTCGCCAGCATTCAGCGCGGTCGACTCGATCCGGATTCGAACTATTGCTTCGGGGAGGGCGGCGCTGGCACCTATTCCGACGGCAAGCTCTACACGCGCACCAAAGATCGCGCGGCGGTTGAAGGTGTCCTCGCCGATTTGATTCGCTTCGGTGCCGCTCCGGAAATCGCGATTGAGTCGCGTCCGCACGTTGGCTCAAACAAGTTACCGAAAGTTCTCACGACCTTGCGCTGTTTCCTCGAAGAGCGCGGCGTGATCTACAAATTCTCGTCGGCGCTCGCAGATATCGAAATTCACGGCGGTAAGGTCCGCGCAGTACGAACCGTCAGCGGGGAGGCGTTGCCTGTGGATGTCGTGATTCTCGCGACGGGACATTCAGCACGCGACATTTATGCATGGGCGGCGCGTGCGCAGGTCGCGATCGAACGCAAAGGCAGTGCCGTGGGGGTGCGCCTGGAGCATCCACAGCCGGTCATCGATCGCATTCAATACGGCAAGGCCGCGGGCCATCCGCGATTGTCTTCGGCGTTTTACGAAGTAAGCGCGACAGAGGGCGGGCGCGGTGTCTACAGCTTCTGCATGTGTCCGGGTGGCTTCATCGTTCCCGCGGCGACGGAGAAAGAAGGCATCGTCGTGAATGGAATGAGTCTGTCGCGCCGAGATTCACCGTACGCCAACGCCGCGATGGTGGTGGCGCTTCAGCCGGAGGATTACGGTCCAGCATCGCTGGGCCCGCTCGCTGGCGTGGAGTTTCAACGACGAATCGAGCAGTCGGCGTTCACCGTCGGAGGAGGCTTATTTCGTGCGCCCGCACAACGACTGGTCGATTTTATTGCCGGCACGACAAGTGTGTCGTTGCCGAGTGTCAGCTACCATCCTGGCATCGTCTCTGCGAACCTCGACCAGGTCTTTCCTGCGTTCGTCGTTGATTCACTGCGGGCAGGGCTGCAAACGATTGGGCGACGAATGCGCGGTTTCTTACACGAGGATGCTGTCCTCATCGCCGCCGAGACACGTACCAGCGCTCCAGTGCGCATCGTGCGGGATCCGCTAACGCTGCAGTCGCCGTCCGCCGCGGGACTATTTCCTGTCGGCGAGGGCGCAGGCTACGCGGGAGGCATCGTCAGCGCGGCGATCGACGGCGCGCGTGCAGCGGAAGCGATCCTCGCGCACGGCCGCTGAGAGACGAGGAGCTCAGCGGAACGGATCATCCTTGATATCGGGGATGGGCGTGCCGGGTTCTTCTTCGGGCTCGGCGATCAAGTCGGCGTCGTCGATCGCGTCTGGCCCCTCTAGCGCGTCCATTTCGGCGCCCGCCGGAAGAATGGAGCCGTCGAGGTAGCGCAGGAACATGTCGAGAAAGGCCGCTTCGCGCCCGGAAACGCCATCGAACATGGCACCGATTTGAAAAGCACCAGCGATGGCCGTACACCACACCACGCGCGCTTTCAGCGGCAGCGGCTCTGACGACGAGGTCGGCCCGAGCAGCAGTACGAGTTCGACGCCAAGGCGCGTCCCCGGGTCGAGTCCTTCCGTCGCAATCAAGCAGATGCCCGAGCGAGAAAGGTCGCGGGTGCGAGCCAGCAGCTGGCGCCCATCGGCGGTTCGCACGGTGGCCTGCACGTCGACGTGAAAACGTGGATGGCGGCGCTGATTCTCGCCCGGTTCGCTCATCGTTCTCCTGTCTTGCCGGCCAAGCACGCGGCGAAGCTGCCGGCTGAGAGGGCGTCGAGCTCGGCTTCGATTTCGTTCGCTCGAAGCCCGCGGCGCCCCTCGACGCCCGCCGAGCGTTCCAGAGCGCGGCGTTCGAAGTACAGCCGATTGACCGTCGCCTCGATGTCTCGTCGAAGTTCTGCCATGTGTAGTGCTTGCGTCTGTGCCGCGAGCTCCTCGCTGGAAAACACCAGTTTACTCAGATCCCAGGTCGCCCGCGCCTCGTATCGTACGTCATTTACCGTGTCGATCCCAAGCGGTGACGAAAGAGCGGTGGAGGAGCTGTTGACGTCGACCGACTCGCTGCGGCCATAGCGACGCGAAACCAGTAGGCGCAATTCGGGCAGCCACGCTGCGTAGCCGGCGCGTGACACATACGACCGCGCGCGTTCGGGTTCGGCCATGGCCAGCTCGACCGCTTTGCGCCGTGCCGACCGGAGGCAGTCCTGGTTGGGATCACGAAGGTCGGCGAGCCGTTCTTCTCGCCGTGCTGAAGGCGTCGGCGATTCGGGCGCGGCAGGGATTTCCTCGGTTACGGCGGTGCTGACGACCGGCAGCGTTCGGCCGTCGATGGGAAAGGCGGCAAAGGCCAGCGCTTCCCATTGCTGTCCATGCGGCGCGACCTCGGCACCGGCGCGCACCGATACCTTGGGCAGCCAGGAGAGGGCGCTCGCTGCACGGGAGCGGCTGCTCTTGCGCCGGAGCGGCGGAAGCCTCGGCTGCACGGGCACGTCGTCGAGCTCCGCCGACGCATAGAGACCGTCCGTAGTGGCTAGCCACAAATGCTGGCTCGATGCCGCGACATCGAGCACGGGCGCCGGCACAGGTGTCGCCAGTGGCTGCCAGTGCCGGCCTTCATCGCTCGATGCCCACAGGTGGTCGCCTGCGAGAATCCAGGGTGAAGCGTCGAGGTGCGAGCAGAAGAGGTGTCGGGCCCCCGGCTCGCGCGCACGGATTTGCGGGGTCCCGTCGGTAGGAACGACCAGGACGGCGTCTGCCACGAGCGCAACGAGCGTCTCGCCACAGAACGCGAGATCGGCGACCTGGCCGACGGCAAAGGTCTGGGTGCCAACCGGGCCGGTCCAGGCGATGGATTGCTCGGTCGCCCACGCTTGCCGAGTTGCACTTTTCGAGACCGCAAGCTTGCGCACGGTGGGCGCCGACCCGACGATCTGCCTTTGCCCCTCGGGTAGCTCAAACAGGACTAAATCGCTCTCTTTGGCTGCGAAGAGCCCCTTCTGCGAAGCCGAAATCGGTGCGCGGAAGCCTTCGCGGACCCACGCGCGAGTCATGACTCCGCTGTTTGACACACGCACAAGATCCCCGTGGTTCGCGATCCAGATATCGGTGTCGTTCGCCGCCAGCCCCGTCGGTAACAGCGGCGCTGCCGGTATCTCGGACCGCAACTTCATTCCGTTTCGCTGAGCGAGCGTGCGCTCGTGGTCCAAAAGCTCGTCGGAGAAATCGGTATCGCGGTCGATCTCGGCGATGTCGAGCAGGTCCAGCATGTGTTCCGTGCCTCGCTCGCGAGCGGTGTTTGCCTTTCGTGCGATCTCTTCGGGTTGGTCGATCCGCGCGAGCGGCGTGCCGTCTTCGCGAAGAACGAGCACGGCGCCTTGGCGAAGGACGGCGACGTGTCCGCGTGCTGCCACCACGCGGTCGATGGGACCGGGCAGGACCTTAACGAAAGCAGCCTCGGCGGACCAAGAAGTCAGGATGAAGAGCACGGCGGCTAAAACAGTAAGTGAACGCATGCCTCCGCCACAGAGCAACTGCTGTGCCGGCAAAAAGCCCTCGATTTTCGCTGTCTGCGGCCGCCGCTTGGACAGCCCGTCCGAAATTCGGACAGATCCGGCGAACCCTCGGACGGCTCGCTGCCGTCAGGGCATCAGAGGGAGGGGCTCTGCACCAGCGCTGCGACCGTTGCGGCAACTTGCCAGCGGAAGATTTCGCCGCTGAGCTCGTACTTATCCTGGATCGTGATTTGGATGTACGGCTGACCGGCGAAGTGAAGCGCCTCCATGGCGTCCGGCGGAATGGCTGGAACGTCGTCGGCAGCTTGAAGGTGGACGAAAATGCGGTTCGGCGGATAGCTCGGCTGCACGGGTTCGTCCCATACGGTGGTGATTCGTCGCGGATCGGCCCCGGTCGCGCCGGCCATGATGTCGGCAATCCATCGTCCGATTGGCTTGAGTGACTTCGAGAGGAGAAGCGTCAGCTTGTTGCGGCCGTGCTTGGCCAAGGCGCCGATGAGTAGGCCCAGGCTGACGCCGGGGTTCGTGTCGAGTCGCTCGGCTCGGCAGGATTCTGCCATGGCCTGGGCTCGCCCGAGCAGCCGGCTCACGTCCATGCCGAAGAGGGTCGCCGGAACCAGGCCTGCGTAGCCCAGCACCGAGAAACTTTCGGCGACGCCGGCCGGCCTGCTGAAGATCTCGCGGTAGCCATGGGACCGGGCGATTTCCGCGAAGGGCGAATGCGGTGGAACGACGGCGACGAACCGCTTTCCCGCGCGCTCGGCGTCGCCGTCGCGAAGCTCGAGCATGCGCGTCCAGAGTTGCCGTTCCTTGCCTTCGAGGCACTTGTCGGCTTGCTCGTCCGCCAGGACGAGCACAAGGGCCGATTGCAAATCGGCCGCTGCTTCGAGCGTGGCAAGCGCGGCCGCGTCGTCTCCAAGAACGTGCAAGCGCAGACCGCTCGATGCGGAGGCCCAGATGCGACAAACGGCGAGAGCTGGGGAGGGGGCGGCGCGGCCGACGATGACCAAATCCTTGAACCGTGCCTGGCGTATGTCCACGGCCAGATTGCTCAAGCGCGCCGCCTCTTCGGTCATTTGCGCCGGGATCGCAAGCCAGGCAAGCGACTGTTCAATCGCGGCGTGCTTGGACTCGTCGCTGGTGAACAGGGCAGGGTCGCGGGCGAAAAGACGTGCGGGAACGCCCCGGGAAGTAAGCCCGAAACGCTCGCCTTCGGTGATGAACGCGACTGCCGACGCTGTCTCGATGGCTGCAACCTTGGCGATCCTGCGAGCGTGACGACCGCCGGCAAATGCGGTTGAAAGCCAGGTGTCGACGATGGCGAAAGCATCGCCTTCCGACATCAAGCGCCCCGCGAGACAAAGCACGTTTGCATCGTTGTCGAAGCGCGAGAGACGAGCCGCCTCGACGGTCGCCGGAACCACGGCGCGAATGCCACGCACTTTGCCTGCGGCAATGGCCATGCCCTGGCCTGTGGCGCACACCAGAATACCGAGAGAGCCCGGGATGGCGCGCACTGAGCTAGCGACGGCACTGGCAAATTCGGGATAGTCGCAGGCCCCGTCCGCGTCGGTGCCGAGGTCGACCATCTCGTGACCCTGGCTGCGCAGACGCTCGACCAAGGTCTTGCGTAAGCTGTATCCGGCATGGTCGCTTGCGGTGTAAACGATCACGGCTTCACCATTCCCCTCCCGGTGTCAGCATGTCGACTGCCGGCGAGGACGTCAATGTCTTTGCAGCGGTCTTTGTTACCGATTTTGGTTAGCGATTTTGGCTACCAGTTTGGCTAACGGTGTTGGCTACCGCCGCGGAACAGTTTCGTAACAGGTTTCATCAGAACCAGTGCCGGAACCGGTAGGCGAGTTGCTCGAGCAGGCGCGTAAGCCGCGACCGCTGGCGGAAGATGCGCCAGTCGACCTCGTGGCTGGCCGCCATGTCCGCTTCCAAAAGCGCGGCGACTTCCGCCGCGTGGTCGCGGTCCAGACTGTTGACCACGAGCTCCAAATTGTAGACGAGTGAGCGGTGATCGAAGTTGTAGCTGCCGAGGGAAACGAAGGCGTCGTCGACTAGTAACGCTTTGGTGTGCAGCATCGGATGGTGTTGGAAGATGCGCACGCCGGCGGGCAGCAGCCGCGTATAGGTCGCGCGCGATGCCAGGTCGACCGTGTGGGTGTCGCTTTGCTTGGGCACGAGAATGCGGACGTCCACGCCTCGGCTGGCGGCGTGCGTGAGCGAACGCATGAATCCCGGGTCGGGCACGAAGTAGGGACTGGCCAGATAGACACGGCTGAGGCTTGCCCGGATGGCGTGCAGCGCCGCTCGGCGAATGGCGAAGCGATCGACGAGCTCGCGGTTGGCGATCACGACGAGCGGGACGCGTCCGACTGGCGCTCGACGAGGCAGGCGTTTCGTCTTCAAGCGCATCCGCCTTTTCACGCGCCAGTTCCAGGTGCGCAGGAAGACCGATTCGATAGTGGGCACCGCAGGACCGCGGATTTCGACCGCGGCGTCGTGCCAATCCTCGCCGCCGTCTTCCGCGGGAGACCAGCGATCCGAAATGTTGATTCCGCCGGCGAACGCAACCGTGCCATCGCAAACCAGCGTCTTGCGGTGGTTACGCCGGATGAGCGTCCAGAAGCGCGGACGCCAGAAACGGTAGGGATGGTAGGGCACCGCCCACACGCCCGCCTGGCGCATGCCTTCGAAGAAAGCAGGGCTAGCGTGACGACAGCCGACGGAATCGTAGAGCACGCGAACCTCGACTCCACGTCGAGCCGCGTGCGCCAAGGCCTCGGCGAAGCGTCGGCCGATCTTGTCGTCATTGAAGATGTACATCTCCAGCGAGACGCGCGTGGTGGCGGCATCGATAGCTGCAAGCCAGGCCGGGAATGCCTCGCGCCCATGGCGTAACAACCGAACCGCGTTGTTGCACAGAAGGGCCTCGGGTTCCTCTATGTAGCGCAGAGCCTGCGCGGGCAATGCGATGGGCGTCGGGCGAGCCACGTTGAAGGAAGTGTACCCAACAACTTGAAAAGACTAAATTCTCGATTTGACCCGCGACAGTCAACCGAGTAGCCTCTGCTCCCCCGATGGGACGAGAAGAACACATAGAGTTTCAAGGCCGCGTGATCGAAGTGTTGCCCGCCGGCAACTTTCGCATCGAGCTCGAAAATGGACACCAAGTGCTGGCTCACCTCGGGGGTAAGCTGCGCAAGCATCGCATCCGCATCGTGCTCGGCGATAAGGTTACGGTGGCACTGACGCCGTACGATCCGACGCGCGGAATTGTCGTTTATCGCGGCTGATCTTCGCTTGACGCTGACCCATTCGGGGCTTAGTGCCATGCCATGTCTTCGCCGCTGTTTCTTCTCCTCTCAGTCGTAGCTCAGATCGCGCCGACACCCGTCGAGATGGGCGCTTCCGTTGCGCCGCTCGTGGATCGGGTCAAAGGCTCGGTCGTGACCATTCAAAGTACCAAGGTCATCCCGCGGGTCGTGAATGAAGACCCGGCGATGCAGTACTTTCGCGAACGCTTTGGCCTTGGCCAGGCGCCCATGCGCAAGGAAACGCAGCGCGGGCTCGGCTCGGGCTTCGTCGTGAGCAAGGCCGGCATCATCCTGACGAACAACCACGTGGTGGCGGGTGCCGACGAGGTTTGGGTGCAGCTTCCCGACGAGCGTCGCTTCGAGGCGCGGGTGGTGGGCAGCGACCCGTCGACCGACGTGGCCGTGGTCAAGCTGAATCATCCACCGGGCGACTTGCGCCCCGTGCAGATTGGCAATTCCGAGCAGGTGCGGGTCGGCGACTACGTGCTCGCCATCGGCAATCCCCTGGGGCTCGGGCAGACCGTCACCATGGGTATCGTGAGCGCCAAGAACCGCATGCTGGGCGGTCGTATTACCCAGTACGAAGACTTCATCCAGACCGACGCCGCCATCAACCAAGGGAATTCCGGCGGACCGCTCTTCAATTTCAAGGGCGAGGTCATCGGCATCAACTCGGCCATCCTGAACCCGGCGATTGCCATGAATGTGGGGTTCGCGATTCCGATCAATCTGGCGCGCCAGATTGCCGAACAAATTCAGCGCTCCGGCAATGTTGCGCGCGGTTACCTGGGCGTGGGGACCGAGGACATGACGCCGGAGAAGGCGGCCCGTTTGGGCGTGGCGAGCGGAGCGGGGGCGTTGGTCAACGTCGTGAACCCAGGGTCGCCCGCGGCGTCCGCCGGCTTGCGTTCGAACGACATCATCACCGACGTGTCCGGCCGGCGCATCGAGAGCAGCGCGGCTCTTTCGCAGGTGGTGCAGTCGCGCGCCCCCAAGGAGGTCGTCGAGGTGGGCTTTCTGCGTGGCGGGCGCCGCAACGTCGTCAAAGTCACGCTCGACGAGAATTCCACGCTCACCGGCGCGCACATGCTGGGCATGCAGCTTTTGCCGCTGACCGCGACGGAAGCCGCCGAGCTCGGCATGCAGGGTCTCAAGGTCGTCTCGGTGGACCAGCGCAGCCCGGTCAGCGGCTCGCTCCAAGCCGGCGACGTTCTTACCCACGTGGTCTTCGGCCAGCAGGCCGGGTCGGTGACCACGGCGCTGCTCAAGCAGCTCGAACAGAGAGTTGCCCGTGGCTTGGGCGGCCAGATCGTCATCGTGCGCGACGGCTACCAGCTGATTCTGACTTTGCGCTAGGACGATGTGTATGGAACCCCTCAAAGGGTTTCCAAACCTTCCCGCGATCCCGCGATGGTCCGCGCCGAGCAAAGCTCGGCG
>CAZTTW010000092.1:0-10030 GCA_964616265.1 uncultured Myxococcales bacterium
AATTAAACTGCACGCGGTGGGGACGTTCGGCCACCACCTCGCGGTCGAGCGTCCAGATGCGGTTTTCGGGGATGACGAACACGCCGACCATGTGTTTGCCCGGATCGAGGCGCACTCCCGCGATGGGACAGAAGGCACCGATTTCGCGCCCGTCGATGAGGACCGGGTATTTGCCCTCGGTCGTGCAGGCCACGTTCAAGCCCACGCTGCCGGTCAGCGGGAAGATCGCCGGCACCATCTCTCGTTCGAAGAGGACGCCCTTGCCGGTGTCGATCACGTCGCGCAACATGCGATAGCCTGCGGCCGTGATGACCAGGCGGTGCACGCCGGGCTGGGTGAGCAAGGTCGACGGTGTTGATCCCACTTCTTTGCCATCGAGCCAAACCGCGGCGCCGGGCGGGTTCACCTTGAGCACCAAGTGCCCGGCCGGGATGGCAGGAGCGGGAGCCAACTTGGGCTTGACGGCCTCCAACCTCGCACGCTCCGCCGCAGCAGCTTCGTCGTGCTGGCGGCTAATCTCGCGTACCTCGCGCCAACTCTTGGCGAACAGAAACCCCTCGACGACGCCCACCACCAGGACCACCGCGACCGGAACCCACGCGTAGCGGAAAATCTTGCGCGCGAACGCGCTCTTGGTCCACGCCAGCAGGCGAATCGCCCGGCGGCGGCGCCGCCGCTTCACCGTGCCGTCGGGGCCAACCTCGATCTCGTCTTCGTCGTCATCTTCGTCGAAAATTGCGCCGACGTCCGGATCGTCCGCAGACACCTCGCCGCGCCCGTCGTCGGGGAACGCCGAGCCACTCGGCGGAACGAACGAGAACGGCCGCTGCGGCTCGGACTCGTCCTCGTCCTCATCCTCGTCGGGCTCGGCCAAGACGGCGCCGATCCCCGAATCGGACGGGCGAAGCGGGGCATCACCCATGCCCTGCGTGCCTTCGGAAGCTGAAAGGCTGTCGACGACCGCCGCGCTCGGCCCGGAAGTTGGTTTTGCCACGCTCGCGTTCGCGGAGAGCAACGCCACCGAGATCTGGCGAACGACGTCGCGCGCGGATCGCGGCCGCTCGCCTGGTGCGTATCGAAGCAGCCGAGTCACCACGTCGGCAATCGACGGGTGAAGGCCCTCGCACGGCGGTGGCCCCTGCGCAATGCGAGCTTCCAGCTCAGCCGGAACCTCGGCCGCATAAGGAGGGCAGCCATAGCAGAGAAAATACATCAGCGCGCCCACCGCGTAGAGGTCCGATTGCGCAGAGGCGGGTTCTCCCCGTAGCTGCTCGGGCGCAGCAAAGCGCCAGCTTTCGCTCGGCCACGCAGCATCGCTGCGTAACGCCTCGTCGAGGCCGCAGTCGAGCAGCACGACATCGCCCGACGGCCGCACGAGCACGTTGCCCGGCGAGAGAGAACCGTGCCTTCCGGGACCCTCGGCCTGCCCATGCAGCACGACCAATCGCTCGGCGAGCTTGCGACCGACCAGCCCGACCAAGCGCGCGTCCATCATCATCCCGCCGTCGCCGCCGCCGGGAACCGCCTGTACCCGCAGTTGCCGAAGATCGACCCCTTCGTTGAACTCGAACGCGAGGAAAAGCGGACCAGGGCGCTCCCCGATTTCCACCAGCTTGGCGATTCCGGGCAACGAGATCCATTGCAACCTGCGGGCGACATCCACGAGGCGAGCCTCGATACCGTCGTGCGCTGCCTCGGGACGAAGTACTTTCAGCGTGAAGATCTTCGCTTCGCTCGACGGTACGGGCTCGATGGCGCGGGCTCGATAGGTCAGCGTCACGTTGCCCTGGCCGAGCATGGCCTCCGGTACGTAGCGGCCCAACCGCGCCCCACCGGCGCTCATGACGTCGATCCTCGCATGCCTCGCACGCCTTGCACGCCCACGGCATCGGCAGATGCGCGCAAACTCTACAGTTTTTGCATCGACCGCCGTGTCAACGAGGCCCTCGTTGCCGGACAACTTCGAACATGGCAATGCCGGCGGTGGTCGACAGATTGACCGAGCGCAACGCGGGCTCGACCATCGGAATGCGCACCGTGCGGTCGCGATACCGTTCGAGCAGATCGGCGGGAAGCCCCACGCTTTCGCGACCGAAGATCAACGCTACGTCGTCAGGATAACGAACGTCCCAGAAAGTGCGCGAGGCGTGCGACGTGAAATAGAACGGCTCGCCGAGCTCGGGCAGGCGCTTTTCGATGGCCTCCCAATTCGGCCACACCCGCAAGCGCACACGTGGCCAATAGTCGAGCCCGGCGCGTTGCAGATAGCGGTCGTCCAGCGAGAAACCAAGCGGCTCGACCAGATGCAAGTCGGCGCCCGCAGCCAGCGTCGTGCGACCGATATTGCCCGTGTTCCAGTGAATCTCGGGCTCGACAAGAATGATATGTAAGGAAGGCACGGCTTCGCTTGCGAAGAACATAGTATCGTCGCCGACGGAACACCATCTCCATGCTGCATCTCGAACAACTCATCGCCCGAAATTGGCCCTGCTCGCGCAAAGAGGCGCGCCGCCTGGCCGCAAAAGCTCCGCCTGAATTGCCTCGCCGGATTGCGCCCGAAACCCTCCCGCTCACCGTGGAAATCGCGGGTCGCACCCTGACGCTTTACGATTCCTTCCATCTGATGATGAACAAGCCTGCCGGCTGCATCACGGCCCTGGTGGATCCGACACACAAAACAGCGGCGGCCTACCTGGAGGGTGCGCCGCTTGCCGGCGAGCTGCGGCCGGTGGGCCGGCTGGACCTCGACACCACCGGTCTTCTCCTGTGGACTACCGACGGAAGCTGGCTGCACCGGCTGACCCATCCGAAAAACGGAATTCCTCGCACCTACCACGCGGGGCTCGAGCGACCGTTCTCGCCGGCGCCCAGCGATCTCGTCCTGCGCGACGGCCACCGCCCGAGCATCGTCGATTTGCGTTCACTCTCCGCTGGCGAAGCCCATCCCGGCCTGCGCAAAGACAGCGGCGCCACCCACTTCGCCACCGTCACCATCGCTGGCGGCGCATACCACGAAGTGCGCCGCATCTTCGCCGCGCTCGGCAGCCACGTGCTTTCGCTGTGTCGGGTTTCCTTCGGCGACTGGACCTTGCCGAAGGAGCTCGCGCCGGGCACCTGGCAAGAGATTACGCCCAAAGGCTGAGGGCAGCGAAGGTCGCGTGGCCAGCAAGCGAAAGAAGCGGCTTTGGCGCTGGGGGAAGAAGCATTTCCCCTGGTGGGCGCGCGTGCTGGCCATCGCTCTTACGCCCATTGTCGCGCTGAACCTGGCCGTGGCGTTCTTCGGTAGCTCGCTGGTGTTTCCGCTGTCGCCGTTTTTCCTGCGCAACAAGTTGGCCGCGCTCGGACGCTATGCCGTGCACCGCCCGCGCTGCTTGATCGATGGCCACCCTGCCCTCGACGAAATCGTGGCGCGAGCCGAAAGCAAGCACCACGTGCCGCACGGGCTTCTTGCAGCGATCGTCCAAACGGAATCAAATGGCCGCATCCACCGCATCTCTTCGGCCGGCGCCATGGGACCTGGCCAGCTCACGCCATCGACGGCTAAGCTGCTCGGCGTAGCCGATCCCTTCGACCCGCTGGAAGCCATCGACGGCAGCAGCCGCTACCTCGCCATGCAGCTCGCCACCTTTCGCGACGCTCGCCTCGCCGTCGCCGCGTACAACGCCGGCCCCGGCGCCATCGTGAACCGCACCGTTCCCCAGAACGGCGAAACAGAATTCTACGTGCGCAAAGTGATGAGCGCGTACGACAAGGTGCAGCCGCTGGCGCGCGGACGGTGACGTGGTCGTCGACATGGACGGCACCGCACGCCGCTAACCTCTTCATCGCACTTCGTAGCGCGCGAGGCCGGCTTCGGTGCCGAGCCACAATTGCGTGTCGGTGAGAAGCAATGCCGACGAGCGCGGATCGGGAATTCCTGCATCCCAGGAAAAATCGCGCCCACTGGCACCGTCGCTGCGCACGAACGCAAGTCCACCCAGCGTTCCAACGAAGGCACCGCGAGCGTCGGCGGCAAGCGCGACCACCATATCGTCGCGCAAGAGATTTCGCCGGCTGAAGAATTGCCGACGGTCGCCGTGAATGTGAGCGACGCCATGCTGGCAGGTGCCCACCCACAGGTCGTCCCTGCCGATCGCCGCAACAGCGGTGACCCAGTTCTCGGGCAGATCCTCCGGATCCTGAAGATGTCGGGCTGCAAAGCCCGCAAAGCCCTCGGCCGCCAAGGATTTCACGCCCTCGGTTTCACTCGCCATCCAAAGCTCGCCGTCGGCCGAGGCCACGGCCACCAGTTTCAGCGGTACGCCACCGCGATGGGCGGTGAAGCGCGCCGATAGTCGATTTCCATTGCGCCGCACTTGAACGAGACCATAAGCCGACGTCATCGCCACTGCCGTGCCGTCGATGGGGCCGATCGCCGTCACCGCCGATTGCGCAACCCAACGCAGGACCGCTGGATCTCGACGACTGAAAGAGTGCAGGCGGAAAGATCGATCGTAGCGCACCAACCCGTTCGAGGTCGCAACGAAGAGATCTTCGCCGTCGCTGCCGAGGCCGTGCACCATTTGCGACGGCAGTCCGCCAAGCAGCTGCCAGCCCTTGCCGTCGCGATAGCAGGCGCCGTGATCGAAGCTGCCGACGACGGTTCGGCCCGCAAATGACACCATCGCAATCAGGTGGTTGTCGCAAATTTCGTTCGCGGGGCGCAGCGAGCGTGCCGGCGCTCCTTTCGTCCATAGATGCAGCCCTGCGCGACCGAGCCCCAGCCACACGCGATCGCCGTCGGTGGCGACGGCAGTGACTCTTCCCGGGAGACCGCTTGCGATCGAGGTCACCGCGGTCTTGTGAAGTCCGAACAGCTCGCCGCGAGCGGTGCCAACGAGAAGCGTCCCGTCCGACGTCGATTGCGAAAGAGCCGACGCTGCCGGCGAAAGGCCGGTTTGTTGCGAGACGAGCGTGCTGACGCCATCGGCGCGCGCCTGTTGAAGCCGTTCGCCGGTTGCCACCACAACGAAATCAGCCCGCGCCCGCAGCGCCTGAATCGGTGCACCCATGGCAAAGCTAGCGACGGACTTGCCCGCGGCATCCTTGAACACCAATCGCCCGTCCAATCCGCCAAGCACCGGTCCGGTCGGCAAGGCTAGTGCGCGCCACATGCCCGGGCCGGCATGCTTCGATGCGCGCGTCCAAACACCGTCCTTATCGTGCGTCCAATGTTCGAGGCCGCTCTGATGACGAAGGAGCCACACGCCGGTGGAATCCGCCGCGACGGCGTAGACCGGATCGAAGCGGGTACATCCGTTCTCGCAGCCGAGCTTGGTCACGATAGACGGAACACTCTTCTTCACCTCGACGATGGCCGCAGCGAAATCGCTGCCCACTAGCACGTGGCTTTCGTCGAGCAGGGCGAGGCTGCGCAGACTATTGCCGGGCAGACCGTCCGCGCTGGTCAGCGTCTTGGCGTAGGCTCCATCGCGACGGCGATGGATGGCGAGGCCGCCGCCGGTGGCGGCCCAAACCTGGTCGCCAACCAGCAAGATGTCGCGCACATCGCCCGTGAAGGTGAACTGTTCCTGCAAGACGATCTCGGGCAAAGGAGCAGGCGTGGCGGACGGTGCCTCTGCTGCGTGTACCACCGTCGGAGCACCGGCGCACAACCACAGAACCGCCGCGGGAGCCACCATGCATGCCCCTTGCCCGAGACCCATGACTACTTCGCCTCCACGGTCAGCGTGTGGTTATGCTCGGCGCGGTTGCCTGCGCGGTCGCGCACGACCACCAGCACTTGGTAATCGCCCTTGGTAATATCACCCGGGACGCGCACCCGAGTCGTCCAGTGAATGGCATCCTCGGACGACAAGACCAGGCGCAGCCACCCGAGCTCGCGACAATGCACGTACACCTCGTCGGCCGGCTCGACACTGTCGACCTTCACGGTCAGAAGAGCGCCCGGCTTCGCAGCCTTCGGCAAAATCTCGACGACAAAGTCGTCGGCCTTGCTGTCGAGCACGTAGGGTTCGCGGCGCTCGATCCTGCTGCCGTCGGCCAGCTCGATGACGACGAGAATCGTGTAGGCGCCGTCGGGCAGGCCCTCGGGCACCAGGAACCGCCCGCGCCAACGGGCGCGCTGAGCATCGAAGGTCAATTCCTTGACCAGACCGAACGAGAAGGTCGCGGTCACCCGGCGAGCGTCGGCCGGCGCCGCGATGTCCAGCACCGGATCGCCCGGCGGAATGTCGTGACGGGAGAGCTCGGCCAAGGCGAGACGACTTACGCCTTCAGGCAAGGGCAAACGCTGCTGCACCGGAATCAGCGGCTCGGACGGCTGGCGCGCCACCTCAGCCCGATCCACGGCAACGAACGCCGTGTATTGACTGACCAGCGAATGCTCGAGCGCGATGCGGGTGATATCGTCCTTGTGCGAGCCCGGTCGCACGTTCTCGTCATCGCTCCATTCGGCAATGCGCGCCCTTGCCCACAAGCTCGGCACCGCGGGTCGGTTGGCATCTTCGGCAAGCTCGACGGCGAGCTTCGCCCGATAGGATTTGCTTCCTACCTGTCCCGTGAGGATCAGGTTGCCATGGCCCGGCTGGCGGTAACGGCCGTGCACGAGCACCGGCTGGCCATCGAAGAGATCGGTGATTTGCGCAGGCGTTTGGTCGTACACGTCGAGGCCGTCCCACGTCAGCTTGATGTCGCTCAGCACGGGATTGCGCACGCGGCGGTAGAATTTTTCGACGAACGGAGCAACCGGCTCGTCGAGGCGCATGAACTGCACCTCGCCCCGCCCGAGCCGAGCCATGCTGGAAAGCAAGTGACGATTCACCGACGTCCCCACGCCCATGGCGAAGAGTCGCGCATGGGCCTGGTTCTGCGTGGTCACCGCCGCGAGGATTTCGGCGTCGTTGCCAATGTAGCCATCGGTCAGAAAGAAGACGACGCGCAAGCGTCCCTCTTCGGGCCGCCCCTCCAGCGCGCGCCGGATCCCATTCAACATCTCGGTGCCGCCCTCGCCTGCCATGGCATTGACGAACTGCAGCCCCGACGCCACATTCTCGGGCGTGTTCGGAAGCGGCACGGTCGACAGTGCCGAGACGTGATCCGAGAAGCGCATGATAGTGAAACGATCTTGCGGATTCATGTGGCGAAGCGCCTCGCGCACCATGGACTTGGCCGCTTCGACGGGAGCACCGTTCATCGAGCCGCTGGTGTCGACGACGAAGAACAGATCCTTGGGCGAGATGTCTTCCTCGCGCGGCCGCGCCGGCGGCTGCAGCACGACGGTGAACGTTCCATCGCCGCCTTGCCGATGGCTCAGCACGACCGCCTTGGGTTGGCTGCCGCGCACATCGACCCGAAGGATGAAGTCCTTGTTCGGCATCCGGTCGTTCGCGTCGAGCGAAACGCGCGCCGTGCTGGCATCGATGCGATTGATGACGATTTTGTGCGACGGCGATTTCAGCAAGCCGATGGGCATGCCCGGCTCGACGAGAAGGTCGAGGTCGATGCGGTGAGCGCTAGTTTCGCCTTCGCCGAGAGCGGGCGGCGAAATGCGACTGGCGTCGCTTACGCGATCGGTGTCGACGTAGCGCGCGCCCGGCTGCTTGTCGGGCCCGGGCAGCGGCTGTCCCGGAATGTAGCGCGGCCCGACCACGGTCGGGAACACGAACGACGAAACACCCTCTTCGTACGGCAGCGCCTCGACGTAGCTCAGCTTGACCTCGACCTTGTGGCCGGGCGGAATGTTGCCCACCTTCTGCGTGAAAATGTTGGGCCGCTCCTGGGTCATCAACGATGCCGTGTGCCCAGTGCGCTTCGCGTCTTCGTAGACGCGCTCGGCTTCCTCCCGCGGTTTGATTTCCGCGACGATCTCGCGACCGGCCACCCGCATGGTCATGGCGTGCACGGCCGCCCGCTCGGGTAACGGGAAGACGTAGATGGCCTCGATGGTCTGGTCGTAGGGATTGACGTAGGTTTGGGTCACCTCCACCTCGGCGACGAAGCCCCGCAGGGTGCCCCGCACCTTGGTTCCGGCGAGCGGCAGCGGAATAGGCGATTGGTCGCCGGGCAGATACAGACCGAACTGCGCGGATTTTTCGGCGTCGGCATCGGCGTAGGCGAGCGCGGGCAATAGCAGCGCCGCGAACAGCGTCGAGAAGCGAAGGACACGAGGATTCATGATGGGCTCCTTTCCTGATCGTGCGCGCTAGTCCTTGGCGATCGTAGCGGCCTTGTCGGCGGGCAAGACCTCGAAGCTCGTCTCTTGCAGCTTGGCGCCGTTGTCGGCGAGCACGCGAACGCTGTACTGCCCAGCGTGCAAGAGGTGCCGACTCCAGGTGCGCCAGCGCTTGCTTTGGCCCACCGGCAGGTAGTGGCGCGCGACCTCTTTGCCGTTGCACGTCCACACGTGCTCGACGTAGCCGCCGCCCGGTCCGGTGATCTGCGTGAACGCGAAGACCGTCTGACCGGCCTGCAGCTTCTCGGGCACGGGCTGGGCCTTGCGATCGACGATGGCAGAGGCAAGAACGAGATCGGCTTTGATGTCGTTGGCGGTCGTCGGTGTCTTATCGGCAACGGAGCCCGAAGCCTCGGCAGTGGGCGGAATTGCGGCGGGAGAGCTGACGGCTGCGGCGAGCGTGAGAGAAGCGATGGCGAAGAGCATGATTGTTTTCCTTTCGTTGGGTCCGCTCGAATGGCGGAGACTCCCTCGCCTATTGCAGCCGCCATGCCGAGAAAGAGCCGCGAGAATCTCGAGGAAATCAGGGCAAATCGCCGCTATCTATCTTTTATAGATACTCTTCTATAGAATACTTCAATCATGGAACCCCGCTGGTCCGAATGGCTCCGCCGAGTCCGCCACGACCTGGTCAAACGCTTGCTCTGGCCAACGCGGGATCGGCGCGAGATGGGCGGCCCGGCCCGACCGCGCGAGCTGGTGGCGACTCTCGTCGACGACGAAGGCAAGCCATCGACGGCGGCGGCGGTGTGGGCGCAGCTGCAGAGCGACGCACCCGAACCGTCGCATTCGGCCTTGCCCACCTTCGAAACTGCACTGGCTGCGGCCGTGGCAGCCGCCGAGCGCGACGATGTGGAAGGCGTGCTGGCGCTCGATCCAGCCTTCGACCAATTGGCCCGCGATCTTGCAAAGGAAAGGCGCTAGCCGTGCCGAAGATTCTGGTCATCGACGATCGCGACCAAACCGTGGAGATGTGCCACCGCTATTTACCTGCCCTCGACACGGTGACCCGCTGCGAGCGGGCAGCGCCCTGCCAGGTCTGCGAAGAGCGCGAGCGCGGCTGCCCGCTCAAGTGCGCGCACGATTTTCGTGAGGCCGACGAGGTGCTGGCGCGCCTTTCCGCCTTGCCCGATTTGGTGGTGCTCGACCTGCACTTCGCCTTGCCGGAAGAGCGACTGCTTCCCGAGGACAAAAGCAGCCTTCCCGGCGAGGCCCGCGCTCGCAAACAAGCCGTGGAGCAACTGCGCCGACGACAAGGCCTACTCATCCTGGAACGCCTGCGCCAGGCCTACCCCTCGTTGCCCGTCGTCATGCTGACCACGACGGGCGCCGATCTCGGCGCGGCTCGGCCCGCCGATCCGCTGCTGCATTTCTGCGAGAACGACGTGCTCGACAGCCGCAGCCTGGCCGCCGAGATCAAGCACGCCCTCGCGCTGTCCGAGGCCGCGCAAGAAGGCGGGGTGTTTTGGGGCAAGGGCCGGGCCATGCGCGAGCTTCGACGATCCATTGCCACGCTGGCGCGCTCGCCGCTGCCGCTTCTGATTGAAGGCGAAACCGGCACCGGCAAGAGCTTCCTCGCCGAGCATGCCATTCATCCTCGCTCGGGCGCCAAGGGCGCGCTCGTGGTCACGGATCTTTCCACCATTCCTGCGGCAATTCTGCCGGCCCATCTGTTCGGCGCACGGCGAGGCGCTTACACGGGGGCCACCGACGACCACGCCGGCGTTTTCGAGCAGGCCCACGGCGGAACGCTCTTTCTCGACGAGATCGCCAACCTCGATCTCGAGCTGCAAAAGC
>CAZTTW010000093.1:0-9988 GCA_964616265.1 uncultured Myxococcales bacterium
TTCACCGATGTTGCCTTGTCGAACTTGCGGCTTTGGTTCTTGCCGATGCCTCCGAGGAGTCCACCCGAGCCGAGCATCCCCTTGGTCCGTTTCGACATCCAGAACCACACCCCGATGATGAGAACCCAGGGTAGCAGGGTCATCAGCATTTGTACGGCGAAGGGTTGGGTCTGACTCTTGACGGTGATGCGTACCCCCTTTTGACGAAGCAGGGGCAAGAGCTGGGCATCGTTGGCCACCATGTTGGTGTGGAGCTCTTTGCTTTCGTGGCCATCGAACTTCTCGGGCTTCACCAAGGTGGCGTCAAGAACCTCGCCATCGAACACGACCGACTCGACTTTGCCCTGCTCGACAAACTGGAAGAGCTGCGAGTAGGCGACGGAAGGCTGCCCAGTCCCTTCGGTGCTGGATTTCCAAAACCACATCGCCAACAACATGAGCGGCAGCAGGAGCAACATTCGCCGCGAGGTCGACGGCTCGGGGGGCGGCCCTCCCGGTGGTCGTGTTTCGTTGCCTTGGGGTTCCTGGGCCATCTCGATGCTCCTTCTTCGTTGTCTGCGCCCGCCAGCCGCTACCGTCGCGCTACGTTCTAGCGCCTTGGCGAGGCAAACGCTCACCCATCTGCGGCGAATTGGCCCGAGCCCTCTGTGGAAGCGCGATGGCCCGTCCTTGCTATGCTTCGTCCCAGTGAGTCCTAGATGGACTGTGTTTGGTCTCCTTTTCGTCTTGTCCGCTGGGTCGGCGTTCGGGGGCGAATGCCCGACTATTATTGTCGGTGGTCAACCTGCGCTACAGCACTTGAAGCCGCAGATTCGCCTTCGTTTCATTCGCGAACGCTTGCGCAGCGACGCCCATCGCGCCCGGGTGTGGAGCTACTCTTGGGGCGCAATCTATTCGTCCCTCACCATCGGCCAATTCATCGCCGTGCCTTTGGTGTCACGCGAGTCGAGACCAGATTTCTATGTGGGTGGGGGGGCTTCGTTGATCGGATTGCTTCCCCTAGTAGTCACCCCGCTGAAGGTCATGAGCGATGACAAGAGGCTCGAGGAGCCCAATGGCGACGTGCCCGAGGCTGATCCATGTGTATCGCTAGCCCGGGCAGAAGCGTTCCTAATTCGAGACGCTGCGAATGAAGCAGAAGGGCGGAGTCTGCTCTTTCATGGCGGCAATGTCGTCGTCAACGCAGGAATCTTCTTTCTCATGGGTGCTGGATTTGGGCACTGGACTAGCGCGACTATCAGCTTACTGACTGGTATTGCGACTGGCGAAATCATGATCCTGACTCAGCCGCTAGGTGCCCTTACTTCTTTGCAAGAATATCGCACCGGCGATCTGACTCCGCCGACTTCTCGTGCGCGAATGACCTTGGTGCCGCTGGTTGCAAGAAGGGCTTCAGGCGTTGTTCTGGTCCTGACTTTCTAGCGCATGGGCCAATTCAGGCGATCTCCCAGCGACAGTGGTGGCGAATGAATGATGCGCTAGCGTTTTCGCCAGGCCTGCCAATCGGACTCTACGGCTTTGGCCATGTTGTGGACCGCGTTCGGAAGCCAGCCGGCCTTTCTTCTTGCGAGGTCGCTCGCGATACGCTTGCGCGTCTTCGCGTTTCCGAGATGGATGTTTGCCGTCTCGAAGCCCATGGCATGCAGCAGGCGCTTCTCGTCGCGTACTTTGGGCAAGGCAGTGAGTTCGATGCGGGCGCAGTGGGGCGCTAAGCGCCGCACGATCCATCGATCGTACACGCGCACGAAGGGATCGGGAACCCGGATCGCCTGCGCGATGATGTCGGCGTAGTGAATGGTGGCGTCACGGCCGCGGGCTGCGAAGACGCACGCCGATGGGGCCAGCGCTTTGGCTTCACGCGCGACCTTGCCGCCGCGCCAGTTGGCCACGGCGACGAAACGCTGGCGGCCGAGGCTTCCCATTCCGGCGCTGCGGTGAAAGATCCCGAAGTCGAGGTCGCGCTCGGGCAACATTCGGCAAAGCGCCTTGCGCGCGGTCTTGGGAACGCCGTTGGGGATTAGCCGGAGTCGGCCAATCCTGTCCCAGAACGCGACGGGATCGCGCAGGTCGCCCGTGGCCGCCTGGTGTAGCCAAGCGTGTTTCTCCTCGAGCACGAAGGGCTCACCCCCACTGTCGAGAGCCGCCCTGTAGCCGGCAAGAATGGCCTCGCACGCATCCTTCATGGAAATCGCCAGGTGGGCGGATGCAAGGTGTGCGCTGGTGGCGAGGCGAAGGAGATCGTTGGTGTAGGGCAGGGGATAGGCTTCGTCGAAATCGTTCACGCCCCAGATGAGGCGCCCGTCGGCATCGCGCCAGGTACCAAAGTTCTCGACGTGCAGATCGCCCACGGCAAGCACCGTGGGCGCCGTCGCAAGCTCGGGGCACAGGTCGGCCCAGGTCTCCGCCCAGCGATAGAAGGTGGCGCGAAAGAAAGGAAAGACGCCCTCTGCCATGCGCGTGTGTTTCAGGTCCAGGTCTTCGTCGACAAGCGCGATATGTCGGCGCAGCCACCGTTCGTAAACACGCGTTGCCTTCTCGAAGCGCATGGAGCCTCCCGCAAGATGCCGAGCGCAAATCATAGCCGTGGCTGCGCCACGAGACGAGAAGAGTCTATAGCTCCGTGCCTTGATGAACCTTGATGAACTTGATGCCCGGGCACCGCCATAGTTAGGTGACGTAGAAGAACTCTTCACGAACGATCTTGCCGTCGCGGACCGTGTAGAGCGCGACCTCGTCCATCTTGATGCGCTCGTGGGTTGCCTTGCGGGTGATATCGTAACTGAATCGTACCGCAAATCGGTCCCGGTGCGGGTACGGACCCTCCACGGTGACGGAGTGCACGTCGTGGTTTTCGGTCCACCACTTGCCTTTCTCCTGGATCGCAGGAATGCCGCGCATTTCCTGGGGGATGCCCGGCATCGCCGCCGCTTCGACACTCACTGCGTCCTTGTCGAACATGGTCAGCAACGCTTCGGAATCCTTGTGTTGCTGGCAGAGCGAGACGAACTTCTTGGCCAATTCAAGTGTGCTCATGGATGCGACCTCCTTGGTATGCTTCGCTTAGCACGCTTCCGCCGAATTGCACGCATCGCGCGGCTTACCCCAGGCGGGTCGGAGGCGCGTTACGGATTGGCAGCGCCACGACGTCCCTTGACCGAATCGACTCCACAAATTGTCTTACGGCAGCCAACCTGTTAGGTTCATAACGCTGTCTCTTTCGACACTCATCTACCCGTGCGAGAATTCGTGTGACAACTTTTCAAGTATTGTGGAACTAGCCGTGGGCAATAGATCATCCGAAGCACCCGTTGAAGTACGAGCGTCCTCCATTCATGGCAGAGGAACCTTCGCATCTGCCCTTCTTGAATCAGAGACTCTGATTCTCGAGTACACCGGCGAGCTGATTGATCGGAAGACGGCGGTTGAGCGGGACAATCCCGATGCACCGGATTACAGCTGCTACATCTTGCAAGTCGATGATGCTGTCTTCATCGACGCACTGCTCGTTGAACATCCCGCCAAGTACGTCAATCATTCATGCGAGCCGAACTGCGGTATTTCCCGCGATGGGACCAGGGCCTTCATCTGCACGCTTCGGACTATTCGTCCCGGCGAAGAATTGACCTACGACTATGGATACGATGCCAGCGACAATTCAGAGTGTTGTTGCAAGGCGCCCAACTGCCGGGGAAAAATCTAGCTCACGTTCTCGTTGGGCAGAATGCGCGGTGAGAAGGCGCATCGGGCTTACTGGATTCCCTTGGCACGCAGAATGATCTGCGCCACGGAACACTTCACTCCATCGGTCGATGCAATGGGGACCGAAACGAAGTCCGTGGGACCACGCGTATCGAGCTTGCAATCGGCCGCGTCCGCGGCGCCGTAGGTGATGACTGTGTCCGTGAAGGTGACTTCTGAAACTGGAGCCGAGGAGTATTCCTCAATCACGAACATGGCCCAATTCTGGGCCTGCCCTGCCAGATCCTCGCTGAAGCTGACCGACTTGCCAGTTTGCAGGTCGGTGACCGTCTGATTCCAGCTGGTTCCGACAAGCTGCATGTCGATCTTCAGCTCGTCTCCAACGTTCACGGACATGACCGATCCGCCGAAGCACCCCATGTAGCCCGTGGCACTGCCAAGGGTGTTCACGTACTGCGCAGATATCCACCAGGTGGAATAGGCGGGGGGCTCGACGCCCGGCGCACACGAATTGCCCCATGTAAGAACCGGCTGCAGGACACCGGTTCCGATGGGACTGAAATGGGCGCTTCCGGAGAGCGGCTCCAGCCCAGGCCAAAGAAACAGCGTGCCCGAAGCTGGCGGCTTTGGTGGAACAATCATCGTGGTTTGAAGCCGGACGATCTGTGTACGGGTATTGGAAATGAAGTAAACGGTTCCATAGTCGCCGATTGTGCCGCCCGGAGCTTCCGGACCAGCGTCGACGACGCCCGTGCCGCCTGCGCCAGAGCTATTGGTTGCACCACCGTTGCCTCCGTTGCCACTGCGACCACCGCTGCCGAATCGTCCACCGGAGACAGACAGTCCCCCTGTTCCGGTGGCACCGTCCGACACTGCGTCGCCGCCCGTTGCGCCACCCGCGTCGGCTACGCCCGTCGCGCCACCCGCGGCCGCCGCGCCACCTGCGGCCCCATTTCCCCCGGTTGCAGCCGAACCACCGCTGCCAGCCGCGCCACCATCTCCTGTCATTCCTCCTAGGGAAGAGATTCCCCCGCTGCCAGCGTTCGAGTTGCCGCCGTTGCCGACTGTGCCACCCGTTCCGGAATGGCCACCGATGCCGCTGGATCCAGGCGGGATCCGGCCTCCGCTCGAAGAATCGCATCCGAGCAGCGACAATGCTGTTACGCCCAATAGCAGAGCAACGTAGCCGATCGCCTTTAGGTTCTTCATGGTTCGATCTCTTTGGCCAATACTAAGCGCCCCAAAAAGGAAAGATTCGCGAAACCTGATCGGGTATGGTTGGCTCGCGCGAGGCGGTAGTGACCGTCGCTCATTTTGCTGCAAATGCTCCTGGGAGGAAACATGGCTCGAATGCGAATGCGAATGCGAATGCGAACGTCACGTGTCGGCCTGCTGCTCACAGTAGTCGGTGGTCTGTTTGCTTGCAATAGTAGCAACAGCTCTTCGGCCGGTTCCGGCGGCAAGCTGAGTAGCACGGGCGGCTCGATCGCGTCAGGTGGGAACGTCGGTAGCGGCGGTCATTCCGGCAGCGGTGGTGCTAGTGGCACCGGTGGCGCCTCGCAGGCGAGCGGCGGTAGCGCCGGAGTTGGCGGCACGACCGGAACGGGGGGCACCTCCCGTGCCGGTGCTGGGGGATCTGCCGGGCAAGACGCCGGGGCGGCGGGGTCGGGCGGAGCGGCCGGTGGGGTGATTGGATCGGGCGGCACTACTGTCGGCGCGGGTGGTGGCGGCAGCGCTGGCATGACCACGGGTGTAGCTGGTTCGGGCGGCAGTGGTGGAGCTGAAGGCGGCGCTGGAGGCAGCGCTGGAGGATCGATCGATGGCGGCCTATCAACCCCCGCCGTCCCGAGCGCCGGTTGTGGCAAGACTCGCACGCTCAAGGACGGCCATCTCAACATTACTTCCAGTGGCAAGGCCCGCCAGTATTGGCTGGATACACCCACCGATTACGACAACACCCATCCTTACCGGCTGATCTTTACCTTCCATTGCAACGGCATGGAGGGCCAAGGGCTCGTCGATCCGACCACGGATCCGGACCACAACACCGACCAGCCGTTTTACGGCCTCAAGGCCCAAGCGAACAAAAGCGCCATCTTCGTCGCGCCTGACGGGTTCAATGTTGGATGGGCAAACAACAACAACGAGGACGTGATCTTCACCGACGATATGCTCGCGCAAATCGAGGGCGACCTTTGCATCGACACGAGTCGTGTCTTCACCACCGGCTTCAGCTGGGGCGCTGCGATGTCGTGGAAGCTCGCATGTGTTCGCACGGACAAGTTCCGAGCCGCGCTCGTCTACGACGTGGGGCCGGTCAGTGGGAACAACAATGCCGAATGCACCAAGCCTATTCCCTGGTTCCAGTCGCACGGCCTGGCCGACGGTATCTTCAACTACCAGAACACAGGCATCCCGGTCCTCAATCTCTTCGCGAAGCTTAACGGCTGCACCGCGATGACGCCGCCACAGGCACAGACGAACGCCCACCTTTGTGTCTCCTTCGAGGGCTGCTCGGCGGGGCATCCGACCCGCTTCTGCAACTTCGGATCTGGCGAAAACAACCCCAAGCCCGGGGGCCCGGGAGGCCACTACCCATCGGCGAAGGATCCAGGCCAGGCGTCCAGCTGGATTCCGGTCGAAGCCTGGAACTTCCTCGCTCAGTTCTAGCACTCTGGCCGTGCTGTGCCGGCACCAGCCGGGCCGGTGCGCAAGCGGCGGAGGGCACGTCACTGCCCACCAGCTCCTGTCATGGGATTGCTCCACGCCATACGTATCAATTGAAAGACAGTCGGACTGTCCGAATTGATGTCGATCTCTGGGCACAGACACGTCGCATTTCTTGGGATTACTTTCCCCGCATCTTGAAGCAGTCAGCGTCAATGATGCATGACTCGCCTATGAGAAGTCTCCATCGGATGAAGAGCAGGTCCCGTTACGCCCGCTACCTTTCTGCGACTGTTCTCCTTGCCTGTGCGGTGCCTGCAAGTACGGCGCTGGGCATGGCGAGCGCCGAGCTTTACGCGACCGAGGCCCATTTTTATGGCCGATTCGAAGCTCGGATCCGCCATGCGCCCGGAGACGGTGTGGTCAGCTCGTTCTTCCTTTGGAAGGAGGGGTCGAGCGATGCTAACGCCTATTGGAACGAGCTCGACATGGAGAAGGTCGGCGCCAACTGCGAAATGCACACCAACGCCTACTACGGCAATCCGGCAGTGCAACACACGCAGACGAATACCATGCCGGCCAACATTTGCGCCGACTATCATACCTACGCGTTCGAATGGGCACCGACCTACATTTCTTGGTCCGTCGACGGGAAGGAGTTCCGCCGGGAGACCGGTGCGACTGCCACGGCGTTCGCCCAAAACGCGACGGGCGGCATGACGATGCATTTCAATCTGTGGCCGGGGAACTCCAGCTTCGGCGGAGACATCAGTAAGACGACGCTCCCGGTCCACGAGTACATCAGTTGGGTACAGTACTCTTCGTACGACAATGGCACATTCGGTGCACCGTCGCGCGAGGAGTTCGACGGTTCGAGCATTCCCGCCGGCTGGGCGGTCGGTAACTGGTCGTCCCCGTTCAATCTTTCGACCCACAATCCGCAGAACGTCAGCTTCGTGAGCGGAATCGCCGTGATGTCTTTGACGAACGACAATGCAACCGGAAATCCAGGTACTCCTCCTGTCGACAGCGCCTCAGGCGGGACTTCTGGATCGGGCGGCAGTCCGTCCGCAGGCGGCTCCAGTGGTAGCGGCTTGGGTGGAACAAGCGGCGGCAGTGGCGGGGCCACCGGCGCGGGTGGAGCCGCAAGCACAGGCGGAGCTGCGGGCTCGGGCGGCGCAGCTGCCTCGGGCGGTGCTCTGTCCAGCTCGGGTGGCGCGACTGCCGCGGGAGGAGCTATGGGAACTGGCGGCGCGGCGGGCACCGGTGGCACCGCCGGCGCGACGACTGCGAGCACGGGTGGCTTATCCGGTAGCGGCCAGGGCGGCAGGAATGCCGCCGGCGGAACCAATGGGTCAGGCAGTAGCAGCTCGCCCACGGGTGGCAGCAACAGTACGACGACAACCGCGGTCTCGACTGGAGGCACGTCAGAGATGGGGAGCACCAGTGCCAAGACGGGCAGCTCGAGTGGTTGCAGCCTGACGGAAACCCGGCAGGGCGGTGACACTGCAACATGCTGGCTTGTCCTCGGTGTACTTGGTCTACTGAAATGCCGGGCTAGACGGCGCCGCGCCTTGCTTCCAGTCGGGCGCGTATCGCAATCATGACTTCGCGACTGAGTGGATACCGCCGTAAAGCGAGCGCAGCGAGAAGCGAAGCTGCTGCAGGCACCACGGCGAAGAGGATGCGCAGAAGGAGGATGGTTGCCGGGGCTTGCATCGCCTTGCGTGCATTGAATCCTGTCAGCTCGATCAGGGGCCCGGTAACGAGCAGGGTGAAGGTCGTCCCAAGCTTGAGCACGTACGAGAGGATGGAGGCGTAGGTACCCTCGCGGCGCTTTCCGCTTTCCAGCTCGTCGAAGTCGATGACGTCGGCCAACATCGACGGCAGAAGAACCCAAAAGAAACCCGACGTCGCCATGCCGAACAGGCTATGACAGAGCACTGACAGCATGGGCGATTTCGGAGTGTAGAGCAGGAAGCTCGAAGCCAAAGCGATGCTGCCTGCACAGAGAGCCCATTGGAGAGCCCGACGTTTTCCAATTTTGCGCGCCAGCCAGACCGCGAAAGGAATACAAGCGGCGCCGAGAATACTGTAGGCGGTTCCGGCAAGGCCGCCGTAGAGGGCCGCGACGCCCGGGTTTCCGGCCAGCACGTGGTAATAGAGGACGTACCAACTCAAGGCGCCCACCATCGACGTTGGTACGGCGAAAAGAACGAGCGCGAACAAGAGAATGCGGAATGGTCGACATCGAAACGTCTGTCTCGCCATGGTCCAAAAGGCGATCCGTTCCTGCAGACGAGCCAATGGGTAATAGCGTTCTTTGACAAAAAGAGCACTGCCGGCTCCCGCCACCATCATCAGGACCCCGACGAGCGCTGCTGCCCACATGGCACCACGGGCGAGATTCGGCGTTCCGTCGGCAGCGTTGAACCACGGCCGTGCGGCAAACCACCAGGCCCAGGCGTTCACGACGCCGGCAAGTGTCTGCACGACCCCTCGCCACGACATGACGGCCGTACGTTCGTCGGTGTCCGGGGTCAGCTCGGCCCCCAAGCTCTGATAGGGCATGTTGTAGCAGCTCAGGATCGGCGCATAGATGCACGCGCTAACCAGGACGAACCCAAACAGGGTGGACGGGCTCCAGGAGCGTGAGGCGGCGAACAAGCAAGGCAGCGCCGCGCCGGCGAGCAACGAGCCCACGAGAATATAGGGTCGTCTCCTCCCCCAGCGGGTGCGGGAGTTGTCCGACCGCCAGCCGAAGTATGAATCGGTAAAGGCGTCGGTCAGACGGGCAGCCGCTTGCGTGAGGCCGAGCAGCGACGGCGACAGTTGAAGAAAGCCGACGAACACCGGCGGCATGAGACCGAAGTAGAGCCAGTGACCAAAGATGTCGACGGTTCCGCCAAAAGCGTATGCAGCCTTTTCGAGGCGGCGAAGCCGTGACCGTGTCAAGGATCGTAAGCCTGCTGCATCTGCTCCCGCAGGCCCGCGTGAAAGAACTGCCTAGGGGAGCAACCGAGCCGAGCCTGGAAGACGCGGTGACACTGCGAGTACGAGCCAAATCCTGACATTTTCGCGGCCGACCTGAGCGTGACGCCACCAACGTCCATGAGACGGATCAAGCGGAAGATGCGCAGGCGCGTCCGGTAGTGGGCGAACGTCATGCCCAGGTCGCGGTGGAAATAGCGGCTGATTTCGGAGTCAGTGCTCTTGAGCCGAGCCGCCACCGATTGCAGATCCAGGGCGGGCGAGCGGTTTACGGTCGATAGTGTGCGACGCGTGAGGACGTGCATCGGAGAGCTGGGCCGATTGGTGTTGCGCGACGC
The DNA here is from genome assembly GCA_964616265.1 of uncultured Myxococcales bacterium. Taxonomy (GTDB): domain Bacteria; phylum Myxococcota_A; class Polyangia; order Fen-1088; family Fen-1088; genus Fen-1118. The sequence continues at coordinate 9,696 of CAZTTW010000093.1, forward strand.
CAGCCAGTGGGCTTGCTCCCACAGCTCTGCGCACGGCTGCTCGACCCCATCCCGATCCACGATGGCCGAGGCGCGACTGACGAGCGAGCGAAAGTCGTCGAGCGCCAGGCGAAAGCGAATCGGGAGCATGACATCGTCGGGCTCAGCGCGCAGGACGTCCGACGAGAACGCTGGCTCCATACCGACGGCAAACAGGTAAAGGTCCGGTGAGGCCTGCAGCAAGACATGGTCTTGGCCTGGCGGAAGACCGAGGAGATCGCCCTCGGAAACAGTGACCACGCTCTCGCCGATGC
>CAZTTW010000094.1:0-9889 GCA_964616265.1 uncultured Myxococcales bacterium
GCGTGGCTGCCGGCGTCGCGGTCGTCATCGCCCTGCCGATTGCTCTCGGGATCAAGGTCGTCGTCCTGTTCGTCGCGGCGGTAGTCGGCACCGCCATCGCCTTTCGGCAGATTCCCGCTTTCGATCCCCTGGGTCGAGTGCACTGGCGCCTGCCTCGACAAGCCGAGCGCACGTGCGCCATCACCTTTGACGATGGCCCGTCGGCCGAGACAACGCGGGTACTCGAAATCCTGCAGCGCTACGATGTGAAGGCGACATTCTTCGTGCTTTCGTCCAATGCTCGGCGCCACCCCGAAGCGCTCCGCATGCTCGAGGCGAATGGCCACACCATCGCCGTCCACGGCGTGAGCCATCAAAAGCTCCACCACGCCACGGAAGCGGACATCGAGCGCGAACTTTCCACATCCGCTCGCGAGCTCGCCGACCTCGGCGTTTCGCCAGCCGCGCTCTACCGTCCACCCCACGGCCTGAAAAATGGGGCTGTATTTCGCGTGACCAGGCGACTCGGCTACCGAGTCTGGGCCTGGAGCCGCGGTATCTGGGACACCGACCGACCCGCGCCCGAGCTCCTCGTAAAGCGGACCATGCGCTTCGCTTGTTCGCGGATGGTGCTGTTACTTCACGACGGACGCGGCGATGAGGAGAAGCCGGACATCAGCGCGATGCTCGCAGCCCTCCCCGGCATCTTGGAGAGGCTGCGCGGCCGCGGCTTTCGCTTCGTGACGTTGGACAAAGTGTGATTCCTCGTCGCCTGAAAACCGTCTTGCGCTGCCTGCCGCTTGTTCTGCTGGCGGGAGTTCTGTGGCGCGAAAAGCCGTGGAACGTTCATCTGTCAGCGCGAATGCCGTGGGCCATCGTGGGGACCATCGTGCTCAACTTCGCCACGTACCTGCCCATCAAGGCACTACGCTGGCGAGTTGCGCTCACGAATCCGCCGCCTTTCCGCGAAGTGCTCGCCGCGACCCTCGAGGGCCTTTTGGCCAATGCCGCCATTGGCTTCGGCAGCGGCGACGTGGTGCGGGCCGCACGCCTGCGCCGACACCAAAGCCAATTGGCAGTCGACTACGCCTGCGCCTGGGCCGAGCGCGGCGCCGAGGTTCTGGCGCTGGCGCTACTGATTTTCGTGACTGCCCTCGTCTTCAAACTGGGATCCGTCGCGCTCACCTTCTCGGCATTGGCGGTCCTGGGATACGCAGGCGTGTTGGCCAGTAGCCACTGGCTGGCGCCGCGGCTTACTCGCTGGCCACGCATACAGCACGCAGTCGTGTCGGGCGTGCAAGCTTCCACGCCCCGTCGGGTAGCCATCATGACGGCACTCTCACTCCTCGGCTGGGCCAGCGAAATCGTGATGCTGCTCTTCTTCCAAATGGCGTTCGGCATTCCGCCGAGCTTCAAGCTGGCCCTGCTCACACTGGTGGGCATCAACGCCGCGATCGTCATTCCCACTTTGCCCGGGAACTTCGGCACGTTCGAGGCAGGCGCCCTGATGGCGCTTGCCCTCGGCGGCGTCCCGCGCGACGTCGCCGTGCTCTACGCTTTGACCTACCACCTGACCCACGTGCTGCCGGTAGCACTCGTCGCGACCACGGTATACCTAGTCCGTACCCACCGTCGATCGGCCGCTAGCTAGTTCTGGGCTTGCGAGTCGGCCTTCGGGAAGGCGGCGCTCGGCCTTCGGGTCCCCCGACCGCCCTGCCACCCCGCTCGCTTCGATGAGCTGAGGTCAAGCTCGGCGCGCGGGCGGCCGGGAGCGCAACCGACGGGACGTGCGTAGGCGCTCCACGAGCGTAGCGAGTGGATGCCAGCCGAAGCCCGAGGAAGTCATGGACGCGCAAAGCGCGGCCGTTGACTTCCGTTCCCGGCGGGGGCGTCCCGGCGCAAGCCCGCACAGCCGAGCGCCGCCTACCGGGATCGCCACTCTAGACAAGCTAACTACTGCACGCGACGATAAAGGACCACGCCTGTCTGAATTTCGATCGGGCGATAGTACTGGTCGACGTAGCTGCGCAGGCGTGGATAGCGTGCTAGCGGAAACTTGTCGTAGCCATCCCATCCTGCCGCGGCTGCATCGACAAAAAGCGTCGGCCGGCGCTTCTCAAGATCCGCAAACAGCATGTTCCACGCCGCTGGCAGCTGATTTGAATCTGCGTCCCGTCGCCCGGTTTCGGTCGGAGTGCCAGGGCTTTCGCCGGTCATGTAGTTACAGAAAGAAAAACGCGCTCCCATCGGCCGGCGCGCCAGCACGTAAAGCTGCGGGGAATTTCCCCAAACAAAGACCGGTTCTTCCGCAGACGTAAGCGCAGCCATGCGCGCGGCGACTCCGTCGTAGGTCGGCTCACGTTCATCGAGCGCCGACGCCAACGGCCGAGCAAAGCTGGCCAGCGAAAAGAAGAATAGCGCCGGCAGCGCGCACGCAGCGACCAGCAAGCCGCGTGCGCGGCCTCCACAGCTCCACGCTCGAACGAAGCCGGGCGCGGCCAACAGACACAGCGGCGGCAGGACAAGGTGGAAATAGTGGCCGAAAAAGCGGCCGCCGGCGCAAACCGCGACAGCCGAGGTGACAAGCCAAAGAAGCGCGACGACTGAGGACGAGGACACGCGGCTGGCCTGGTTGCGCTCCGGCGAGCTTGCCGAGCGATACAGCCCGCGAAAGGTGGAAATGGCGCCAAGCAGCCCGAGCGCGTACGGCACCAGCGCCGATCCACCCACGAGCAGCGTCCGCCAGAGCGCACGCGCCAGTGCCTGACCGCCGCTCAGGCCAGCGCCCACATACGAAAAATTGAACAGGAACCAGTAGACCGCCGCCGCGGCGTTACCCCGGTGCGCGCACCAAACCAGATAGAGTGCGGCCGGAACCAGCGCAGAGGCGGTGTGAACCACCGACCGAAGAAGCGCCCAACGCCAGGTCATACGACCTTGCCAGGCGCACCAAGCCACCACGCCGATCGACACGCCGAGAAAAGTCAGTCCCTGGTATTTGAACAAAGCCGAGACGCCAATGAGCGTGCCCACAGCAAAATGAACGCCGGCCCCCCGCAAGCCGCGCGCGGGCTCGCGGCTGTCGCGCACGAGTAGCCACGCTGCAAGCTCCTGTGACACGAGCACGAACAGCTCGCAGTTCGCCGCGAGCGCGTCGTAGTCGTGCCAGGTCGTCGAGAAAATGAGGAACATCACCGTGGCCGCCAGTCCGCCCACCCGATCGCCGTCCCGCCGCTTGATGGCCAGCAAACACGCAGCCGTGAGCAGAACAGACAGCACGACCAGGGTGTGGGCGCCGTGGGTGTTGTAGCGGCCGAACGCCGCAAAGCCGAGCTCGTACACGTGGTAGATGAGCGGCGGCTTGTGATCGACGACGTCGCGGTAGAGCAGCCCGCCCCGCGCCACGGCGTCTGCCGTGGTCGCATAGATGGCCTCGTCATCGGAAAGGAGCGGGCGAAAAAACGTCGGTAGCCGCAGCACGAAGCCGAGCGCGAATACCGCGAGGACGACCGAACGCCAATGCCGGCTTGTCGGCCGAGCTCTTACTTCGCACTGTGCCAAGCCATCCATGGTGCAACTTCTGCCTGCCTGCTGGCAGCGGCGACGGAGTGTCTCATTGTCGCGGATTCGCTCCAAGTGACTTATTGAACTGAGTTACAATAAAGCGTCCATGCAATCTGAAGATCCGACGGCATCCGGTGGTGCCACGAATCCGAAGGACTTCGCCGCCGAGTTGAAGGGCGAACGAGACAATTGGCGCGTCCGCTTACTCACAGCGATTCGGCCGATTACCGCCGGCATGGGGCTGCTGGGGTTTCTACTCCAGACCTTCTTCACGCGAGGCGCGCAGCGGTTAATACCCATGGTCGGCTTTTCGATCATGCTCCTCGCGTCCGTCTTGCCAAGGATAAGCAACCGCGCCCGCGCGTGGGCGATCTGCATGTCTCTGGCCGGCATGTGCATCGCGGTCATGGCCTTCTTTGGACCCGCGCCCAACCTTTTTAGCGGAATGCTCGTCGCCGTCGTGTTCGCGCTCTTGCTGCTGGACCGTTGGGAAGCATTCGTCGTGTGCCTTATCGCCGGAATCGGGGTGGCGAGCACGGCGGTCGCCTTCGTCGCCAAGTGGATTTCTGTTTCCCCGCTGTGGCTGTCCCACGTCGATTTCGCGCGACCAGTGAATGTGGTCCGCATCGTGCTCGTCTTTTTTATCGCGGCAACCACGCTGATGCTAGGCATCCGCCACGTGATGCGCGCGCTCGAACGCTTGCTGCGCGAAAAATCGGAGGCGCTGTCGTCGCTGCGGGTGGAGACCGCCGCCAAGGAAGAGCTTCGCCGCGAGCTGGCCGCGCGGGAAAAGGTCGAGGCACGGGCTCGCGAGCTCGAGTTTCTCGGGCGCTTGGCAAGCTACTTCGGGCACGATACGAACAACGCGCTGCTGGTGGTTTGGTCCAGCCTCGACGAGCTCCGGGATCCGATGTCCACCGAGACCCAGAAGAGTGAGGCGCTCGCTGCGCTGGGCGACGCCGCCAACCACATTCGCGACATCGCTTCACAACTGCGCGCCTTCGGACCCGGCCGCAAGGCCAGTCCCGGCAGCTCGGACTTGCCCACGGTTCTCAAGGGCACCACGCGCATGCTGCGGCAACTCCTGCCCAGCGGCATCGAGATTGCCACGAGTAATATCGCTTCGGTGTCGGTGGCGATGGAGGCTTCCGAGCTGCAGCGAATCCTCACCAACTTGGCGCTGAATGCGAGCGATGCCATGCGAGATCGGGGAACGCTGGCGGTTGGTGCGCGCCTCGTCTTGCCGGACGAGCTGGCACGACTAGGGCTTGCCGCGAAACACGTCGTCGCTATTCACGTGGCCGATAGCGGGACGGGGATCCCCGCAGCCGTCAAGGAACGGATGTTCGAGCCGTTCTTCACGACCAAGGGCAGCCGCGGGACCGGCCTCGGACTTGCGTCGGTCAAAGAGAGCGTCGAAGCCTGCGGCGGCGCGGTGAAGGTCGACAGCGAGCTCGGCCAAGGTACGACATTCACCTTGTTCTTGCCTGCCTCCGCCGCCAGCCAGCTCGTCCGCGAGAATACCCGCGAGCTCCCCCTCCATCCAGGCGCCATCGTCGTCATCGAGGAGCCGATCGTGCAAGCGGCCATCGTTCGCGCGCTCCATTCTCATTCCTTCGTGGCGCTTGGGACCTGCTCCGCCGCCGACGGCCTCTCGCTCTTGCGTTCCACGCCCGAATCGGTCTCTTTGCTGGTCGTCGGCGACATGAGTCGTCCAGACCTGGGCGAGCTGACGGCTGTCTTGCACGAGAAGTGGCCGAACGCGCGTGTCATTCGTTGCGTCGACCAAAGCATGGACGACGACGAGCTCGAGACACCGGTCACCCAGCTCTTCAAACCGTTTACTCTGCCCGAGCTTTTGAAGGTGGTCGAGCGCGAGCTCGGCTCCGTCGCCAGAGCGGAAGGACACGCGGCCCGACAGAAACAGGCGCGCGAGACCTCCCGCTAGCCGCAGCTAACCTCGAAGGAAGGTATGTGGCGCAAGTGGCTCGCGGTACGCTCCGCGCAGCTTGAACTTGCGCTCGAGGTCGGCAATCGCGGCATCCGCCAGATTCACGCCGTACAGCTCGAAGATGTTGTGCAAGCCGCCCGCCGCGAAAACATTGATTTCGAGAAGCTTGTTGCCGGCAATATCCAGCCCGACGAAGTAGAGTCCGTCGGCCATCAGCCGCGGCCGAATGGTCTCGCAAAGCTCGCGCTCGATGCGCGTCAGCCGGCAGCCGCGCCGAGAAGCCCCGAGGTGCATGTTGTTGCGCATGTCATCGCTGGCATGCAGCCGACGGTAGACCGCCACACGTCCCTTTGCTTCGAGAGGAACTCCCGCTACCAGCAAGACCCGCTTATCGCCGCGAGCCGCCGCCGCGATGTATTCCTGCACGATGAGGTACCCGCTGTCGCGCACGGTGGAAATGATCTGTGGCAGGTTGGCGGTCTCGCCGCGACCGAGAAAGAAGACGTTGCGCCCGCCGTAGCCGAAGAGCGGTTTAATGACCGCCGGGCCGTCGAGCTCACGCAAAAAGGCGCGGACGCGGTTCGCCGAGCAGGTGATGAGGGTGCGCGGGCGAACGGCGGCCGGGAATCCCGCCAGGTACATCTTCGAGCCGGCGCGCCGAAGGCCGTCCGGGTCGTTGAGGACGAGCGCGCCCGCTTCCTTGAGCTTTCGTCCGAGCTCGATGGCGGGGTTGACCCTGATCGAATGCCCGTCCCCTACGTGGGGATTGTTGCGCAAGAGCACGAGGTCGAAGACCGCGAGCGCGACCTCCCCGCGAACCGCATTCTCGGCCCGGAGCGCCGCTACCAGCGAAGTCGGCGTGGCTTTGTCGTCCGCGGCCGGCCGAACGATGTCGCCGGTAACTTTGCGCTCGTGCGAAAGATCGTCGACCGAGACGAAGGCAACCTCGTGCCCACGCCGTTGCGCAGCCGCAGCCAGGTACGCCGTCGTGTAGGTCGGGCGAAGGGTTTTGGGATTGTTGACGACGAAAAGAATGCGCATGTGCTGGTTGGCGCAAGCTGCACGCCGGACCTGGCATCAGATTGTCCCGAGCGACGCAAGCGCGCAACTCGTAAGGAAGAACCGAGCGCCGCGACAACGGCCGTAGCAGGAGCTTGTCTGGCCTGGTAGTGTGGTGGTTAGCGATGGCCGGTACCAAGACGAGATTTGGCTACCTCGGCAGTGGCGGCGACGAGCCGCCGGAAACCGGCGATGCGGGGGCGGCACGAACCATCATCGGCCGCGACATTCATCTACCGAAGATCCCATCGGAGCTCGTACCCTCGCCGCTGCCGCCAAGTCCTTCGCGGCCGGTGCACGAAGCCGCGCCACCGCTCGCGCGCGGCCACGTCGTCGCGCCTAGGACCGAGGCGGTGACCGCCGCCATTCCAGAAAAGCAGATTCACCCACCAGAGCCGAGCCGCTTCGCCCGCTTTCTCGGCCGCTGGACCACCGGCGGGCACTTTCGCTCCAGCGACACCGCCGTCAAATCGGAGCTTAGCGACGACGACCTCAAGCTTCCGCGTGAGACCGCAGCTCGCAATCTTCTGCTGGTCCTCGCCATCGCGGCGCTGACCTTCCTTATCACCTTCGCCATCATGAAGTGGCGCGAGCCACGTGCGCTACCTGCTGTGCCAGAACCACCCGCGCGCATCGCTGCGCCGCCGCTCCTGCCCACCCCCACTCCAGGCGCTCTCCCGCTGGCCGCAACCCCATCCCCGACCACCGCCGCCCCGCTTCCGCCGACCGCACCCACGGCAGCCGAGAACATCCCGCCCCCGCTCGCGCCAGCCGTTCGGGCACCTCGACCACACAAGAGTAGCGGAAGGCCAAGGGCTGGCGCCGTGAGCATGCCGCCCGCTCACCTCCAAGACCAGCTCCTGCCGATGAACCTCTAGATCGCTCCGCACCACGGACAGGCCTATTCGGACTCGAAATGTCAGCATGAGGCGTGCGCGGAAGGTGCGTGGACGACGAGCCATGCTATCTTGACGTTGGCCTATCCATGAGCCAGGGCACCGCCACCGCGAGGACACCGTGAGCCGACAATCCATTTCGTTTTTCTCTGCCCTCTTCGCTCTCGTCCTGGCCTCGCCCGCGCGCGCCCAGATGCCCCACGACACGACGGCCAGCATTCCACTGCCGGTCGGCGACTTGCCGGTCGGGACGGTCTCGGTCCGCATCACCCGACCGTCGATGTCCGACGCCATCGCCGATGCCGACGTCGTTGGCTCGTGGACGACTCCCGACGGGAAAACGAAGACCTCGACAGTAAGGACGGGGAGCGACGGACGCGCCATGTTCTCCAACCTGCCGGTGGGCAGCAGCTTTACCGCCAAGGCCACGGTCGAGGGCGAATCGCTTGCCACCCAGACCTTCGTCGTACCGGACCAAGGCGGCACACGCTTCCTGATGGTGGTCGGAGGCCAAGCAGCCGAGGCCATGGGCGCCGCGACGGCGCCTCCTGCAAGTGGCGCGGCGGCTGGCAATGCCGAGGCGCACGCGACAAAGCCCCAGCAGCTCGGAATCCGCTCGGGCAAGGTCGAGGCCAGCGACGACGTCAAAGCGGGCAGCGTCGAGCTGAAGGTGATCGATGCAAACGGCAAGTCGATCGCGGGCGTCGGCGTGGATCTGGCGCACGTGGCCGGCAAGAACGTCGAGTCCGTGCACGCCGTGACCGACGACAATGGCGTGGCTCACTTTGCCGCACTCAAGGCTGACAACACCACGGTTTACGCAGCGGTGATCGCCCATGAGGGTATGCGCGTGGGAACGCCGACCTTCGCTCTCGAGATAAAGCGCGGCGCGACCGGCGAGATCAAGTTGCCGGGACGAACCGACTCGCTGTCGGTGCTCAAGATTGCGTCCTCGTCGCGCATGTTCGTGGAGCTGCGTGAGGAAGCTCTCGGGCTCATGCAAAACCTCGTCGTCGAGAACGTGTCCGACAAGATCTTCGATCCGGGACCACGGGGTCTCTTCATTCCGCTGCCGGAAGGATTCGCCGGCGCCGAAAAGCTGCCCGGTGGCAGCGATATCGAAATCAAGGAAGGGGTCGGTGTCTTTTGGCACGCGCCCATTTTGCCGGCCGGAGCGATTGGAGGGGCCAGCATCCAAGTTCGGCTGGGCTACGTGCTCACCACGCACGAAACGCCCGACTTCGAGATCGTGCAGCCGATGCCCATCGGCTTGCAGGGCGGATTGGTCTTGGTTCCCGCCGAGCAGCCGGTCAGGCTTTCGGCGTCGGGCCTACGTACGCTCGCCCCCGAGCGCGACGAGAACGGTAATGAGCTGCGGATTTACGAGCTTGACGCCGTGCCGGCCGGCCAAGCTCTACACCTGACCGTGCTGGGATTGCCGACGCACAGTCGGACGGGTCGCTGGGTCGCCGCCATGCTGGCTGGAATGATCGTGGCTGGCGGCATCGTGGTCGCACGCCGTCCTCGGAAAAAACGAGCCAAGGACGCCAACGCGGGAAACGCGGGATAACGGCATGAGCGCCCGATCCCTTCGCGTGGCGAAGGTTTGCAAGAGCTATGGCCGGCACCGCGCCCTGGTCGACGTCAACGTCGTGTTCACGCCGGGCCGGGTCGCGGCCATCGTCGGCCCGAACGGCGCCGGCAAGACGACGCTGCTGAGCATTCTATCAACACTGGTTCGGGCCACGAGCGGTGAGGTTTTCCTCGGCGACGAGTCCTTCGCGCGTAACCCAACCGCACGACAAACCATCGGCTATGTCGGCCACGAGCCGGGCGTGTACCCGGATCTTTCGGCTCGCCAGAACCTGCGCATCTTCGCCACGCTTTACGGTATCACCGACGCAGAAGCGCGCATCACGGGCATGCTCGAGCGCGTGGATTTGGCCGACGTACGCGAAGAGGTGCCGGCGCGATCCTACTCGCGCGGCATGCTGCAGCGGTTGGCGCTCGCGCGGGCTCTGCTGCACGGCCCCGAGATTCTGCTCTTTGACGAACCGTCGTCAGCGCTCGATCCGGTGGGTGTGCGTTGGCTCGGCGAGGAGCTGCGGCGCGAGCGCGACAACGGCCGGCTTGTCATTCTGGTCACGCACGATCTGGACGCGGCGGCGCAAGTGGCGAACCACCTGGTCGTCATCCGCCGCGGTCGCGTAGCGATGGATCAAGTGGAAGACGCGGGTTTCGCCGCCGAGCGTGTGCGCGCACTTTACGAGGAGGCGCTCCGTGACCGGTAGCTTCTGGCGCTTCACGCTGCTCATCGCGCTCAAGGATTTGCGCATCGAGGGACGCAGCCGCGAGATCCTTTACACGATGGGCTTCTCCGCCGCGCTGGTCGTGCTGGTTTTTTCCTTCGCCCTGGCCAGCGCCAGCGACCCAGCGCAAG